>JBDTDN010000268.1:0-3356 GCA_039923055.1 Jatrophihabitantaceae bacterium | reverse complement strand
CGCACGCAGTAGAGCGCGGTGAGTGGCCTGGATCGTCACCGCTGAAGTCTGGCAGTTGTACAGGTCTGCCGCACCCGGGAAACGGGCCGAATCCCTACTGGCAGGACCCGACCCACTCGTCCAGGCTCAATGGTATGAACCCAGCGAACGATTCCGTGATGCGGCGCACCTATCAGCGCCGGCTCCGACTGCCAGCCGCGATGATTCTTGCGGCCGCGGTGCTGGCCGGGTGCGGCTCCTCAGTCGCAGGCAACCAGACCGGAACCAAGGAGCCGTCCACGGCGAATACCGCGAAAAATGTCGGTACGGCGCCGGCTGGTCCCGCCGCCGCGGCGCTGGACATGTGCTCGCTGGCGACCGCAGCCCAGGTCAGTACCGTCGTCGGTGGCACGGTCGTGGTCCGAGACGGAAGTGGAGGCAGCAAGTGTGACTTCACTTCCGACGAGCGCAGCATCCTTACCCCGACCATTGACGACATGTCGCCGGGCGGGTACGAGCAGGCGCGGTCGGGAGCTAGTCAGGTGTTGACGGTCGGGGTGAAGGACCTGCCCGGTATCGGCGAGCGGGCGTTCGTGGCTACTGGTGAACTTGCCTCGTACCGCTCGGCGCAGGGAGCGGTGCTGAAGGGCGCGAACGTCGTGGAGGTGACGTTCACCAGCCGTGTGAAGACCTACGACGAGCTCAGCGCCATGACGCAGGCACTGCTTGCAATCATCGCGGGAAACCTCTAATGCACGCGGCCGGGTGGTAGCGCCGCGCACCCGCGCCGCAGGTGTGGCACACTGGCACCATGCAGTTCAGCATCATTATCAGTTAGCGCGTCGGACTTAGCTCCACTCCGACGCGCAGACCCTCCGCATCCAATGCGGGGGGTCTTTTGTTTGGTGCTTCGCGTTTGGCTTCAACAACAGAACCCCCGCTACAGCAATGAGGATCCGATGCAGACCGATGAGTTCCACGTCTTCGACACCACACTTCGTGACGGCGCCCAGCGTGAGGGCATCACCTACTCGGTCGCAGACAAGCTGGCCGTTGCGCGGCTGCTGGACCAGTTCGGCGTCGGCTTCATCGAGGCAGGTTGGCCCGGCGCGATGCCCAAAGACACCGAGTTCTTTGCCCGCGCCGCGGACGGTGAGTTGACGCTGAAGAATGCCACGCTGGTTGCATTCGGCGCCACGCGCAAGGCCGGCGTCAAGGTGCAGGACGACCCGCAGGTCCGCGCCCTGCTCGATGCGCGCACGCAGGTCATCACCTTGGTCGCGAAGTCGTCGGTGTGGCACGTCGCCGAGGCGTTGCGTACGACGCCGGAGGAGAACCTGGCGATGGTGCGCGACAGCGTGGCATTCCTGCGCGCGGAGGGGCGTCGGGTCTTCGTCGACTGCGAGCACTTCTTCGACGGCTACGCGCTCGATCCTGACTACGGCGTCCGGGTTCTGGACGCGGCGGCCGAAGCCGGTGCGGACGTGGGCATTCTGTGTGACACCAACGGCGGCTCGTTGCCGATGCGCGTGCACGACATCGTCACCGCCGTGAAGCGGCGCGTCGGCATCCGGCTGGGTATCCACACCCAGGACGACACCGGCTGCGCAGTCGCGAACACGCTGGCTGCGGTCGACGCGGGGGCGACGCACGTTCAGGGCACGGCCAACGGCTACGGCGAGCGGGCTGGCAACGCGAACCTGTTCTCGGTCGTCGGCGGGCTGGTCACCAAGATGGAGCGAGACGTATTGCCCGAGGGGTGCCTGGCGGAGATGCAGCGGATCTCGCACGCGATCGCCGAGATCGCCAACCTCGCGCAGGACACGCACGCGCCCTACGTCGGGGCAGCGGCTTTTGCGCACAAAGCGGGGCTGCATGCGTCCGCGATCAAGGTCGCGCCGCTGATGTACAACCACCTCGATCCCGAAGTCGTCGGAAATAGCCAGCGCATCCTGGTGACCGAGATGGCCGGCCGTGCGTCGGTGGAACTGAAGTCGGCCGAGCTCGGGGTGGACGTCACGTCCCGTCCGGACGTAGTGAGCAAGGTCGTCGCACGGGTCAAGGAGCGTGAGGCGAACGGCTGGTCGTACGAGGCGGCGGACGCATCCTTCGAGCTGTTGCTGCGCGACGAGCTCGGTGACCAGGACGGGGCGACGGTGGCTGCTCCGTTCAGCGTCGAGTCGTATCGGGTGATCGTCGACCGTCGCGAGGACGGGACGATGGTCAGTGAAGCGACCGTCAAGGTGTCTGCAGGCGGCGAGCGACTCATCTCGACAGAGGAGGGCAACGGTCCGGTCAACGCATTGGACCGCGCGCTCCGCAAGGCGCTGGCGCAGGCGTATCCCCGACTTGCCGAGTTGGCGCTCACCGATTACAAGGTGCGAATCATGCCCGGCAAACATGGCACTGATGCGGTGACGCGCGTACTGATCGAGACCTCGGACGGCACGCAGGAGTGGACCACTGTCGGTGTGCACGCCAACGTCATCGAGGCATCGTGGCTGGCGTTGCACGACGCGGTGCGCTTCGGATTGCTGCGCTGAGGCTTCGGCCAGCGATAACGCGGTGGTGCTAGCGCGCCAATCGTTCTGCGCGCGGTGAGGACGGGGACGGGCGCAGAGCGGTGAGCACGCAGGTATCGCAACTGTGGGCGCAGTCTGATCCCGCGCCGTCGTGCGCGCAGGCACCCGGACTCGGCGCATGACCGGTCACGTGCATCTCGTCCATGTCGTGGTCGTGTCCGCACCCACAGGCGATGTCCTTGCCTCCGCGTGCGGTGATCGCTGCATTGATCGCATCATCCAGTTCGGCCTCGGCCAGATCCAGCTTGACGCTGTGCAGCACGCCCCAGGCCATCAACCCCAGTAGGACCGCGATTATGAGGGCGGTCGCTGAGAAAGCCTGAACGACGCCAGTGGTGCGACCGGTCGTGGCGACTGCGCCCACCGCGACGAACAGGACCGCGAACAGAGCGAGCGTTGCCGCGGCGCGGCGACGACGATCGATCGGAATCGTGGAGAGCGCAGAGGTCACCCGCCAATTATGCGCGACGAGCAAACCGGGCCGGAACGCCGTACGGATACGCGCTGCGAATCGTCCAGGTCGTCACCTCAGGACGCCGATCGGTCGCGCGGCCACTGCGTTCATGGCGTGAAATCGGCGCCGCCGACAGCCCGGTAACGTACGTGCTTGTGCGCATCGCCCGTTTCGTTCACCCAGGTTCCGCTTCTACGCCCGCTGGCATGCTGTGGGGGGCAGTCGAAGGCGCCCCGGGCGCCGGTTTCGATGCGCTCACGGTAGCCGCGATCGCCGATCATCCGTTCGGCCCGATCGCGTTCACCGGCGATCGATGGGCGCTTCCGGACGTGCGACTGGTC
>JBDTDN010000267.1:0-11268 GCA_039923055.1 Jatrophihabitantaceae bacterium | reverse complement strand
CACGTTGAGCCGGCCGCGGTGCGGCATGCCGATGACAACCTCTTCCAAGTCCTGATCGGCGGCGGCGGCAAGCACGGCGTCGAGCAGGGCGATGGACGTCTCGGCGCCTTCCAGGCTGAACCGCTTCTGCCCGACGTACTTGGTCTGCAGGAATGTTTCGAACGCTTCGGCGACGTTGAGGCGGCCCAGGATATGTAGCTGCTCCTCGCGGCTCGGCTGGTCGTGCTTGACCTCGATCCGCTCCTGCAGCCATCGGCGCTGCTCGGGGTCGGTGATGTGCATGTATTCGACCCCGACGCGGCGGCAATAGGCATCGCGCAGCACGCCGAGAATGTCCCGCAGCGGCATCATCTTTTCGCCGGCGAAACCATCCACCGGGAATTCACGGTCCAGGTCCCAAAGCGTCAGCCCGTGCCGAGTGATGTCCAGGTCGGGGTGCGTGCGGACGGTGTACTCCAGCGGATCGGTGTCGGCCATCAGGTGGCCGCTGGACCGGTAGGAGTTGATCAGTTCGATGACGCGAGCGTTCTTGCCGATCTGCCCCTCGTGTCCGAAGTGCCGATCGGCGAGCCAGCGCACCGGCTCGTACGGGATGCGCAGCGCGGCGAAGATCTCGTCGTAGAACTCGTCGGCGAGCAGCAGTTCGTGGATACGGCGTAGGAACTCGCCGGACTCGGCACCCTGGATGATCCGGTGGTCGTAGGTCGAGGTCAGCGTCATCGTCTTGCTGATCGCGGCACCGATAAGGGTCTCCGCACTCATCCCGGAAAACTCGGCGGGGTAGTCCATCGCGCCGACACCGATGATCGTTCCTTGGCCGGCCATCAACCGCGGTACGGAGTGGTTGGTGCCGATCGTGCCCGGGTTGGTCAGGCTGATGGTGGTTCCGGCGAAGTCGTCCGCGCCGAGCTTACCCGCCCGGGCGCGGCGGATGATGTCCTCGTACGCACTCCAGAACGTGGCGAAGTCCATCGTCTCCGCGGCCTTGATCGACGCGACCACCAGCGAGCGGGAGTTGTCCTTGCCGGGTAGGTCGATCGCGATGCCCAGGTTGATGTGCTCGGGCGAGATGACGGCAGGCTTGCCCGTCCCGGCGGCTACGCCGTCCTTTCCAGGCGTACCCCCACCGATCTCGCCGTAGCAGTTGTTCATGTCCGGGAAGTCGCCGAGCGCGCGGACCACCGCGTAGCCGATGATGTGCGTGAAGCTGATCTTGCCGCCACGGGCCCGGCGTAGATGGTTGTTGATCACGACCCGGTTGTCGGCGAGAACCTTCGCCGGGACGGCTCGCACACTGGTCGCGGTGGGGACGGTGAGCGAGGTCTGCATGTTCGCGGCGACGATCTTGGCTGCGCCCCGGAGTTGCACGGACGTGGGGCCGGTCGGTGCCGGTGCCTCGACCGGCTTCGCTGACGGCGCTGCCTTGGCCGCAGCGGTGGGGTTCTTGGCTGCTACGGTCGGCTGCTGTGTTACGGCGGGTGCCTTCGGTGTCCCTGCCCGGGTCGGGCTCGAACTCGCGGGTTGGGCGGCCTCCGGCGCCGGTTCGGGTACCGCGACCGATGGCGGGCGAGCCGTGCTGCGCACCGGTGCTCCCGCAGCGGGCCGGTAGCCGTCGAAGAAGTCGTGCCAGGCGGCGTCCACACTCGCCGGATCGCCCAGATACCGCTCGTACATCTCCTCGACGAGCCATTCGTTCGCACCGAAATTGCCAGGTGCGGACGTTGCGTCGGTGGGGGAATTGCTTGCTGTCGACTGGTCAGTCGTCGCCACAGTTATCCGGCCATTCTTGAGTCGTTTTGCCGCCAAGGTACCGACTCTCAAGGCTACGCGGTGCGTCGAGTCGAAGCTGCCCAGCGCGCCGGATTGTGTCCGACGAGATGCAGATCAACGCCCGACGACATGTAGATCAGGTGATATCGCGGTTCATCGTGACCGAAGCGCCGATGATCGCGGGCACGAACGCCCAGAGCAGGAGCACGACGATGCCACCGCCGATGGGTAGCAGTGTCACCCCGTTGAAACTCTTGTCGCTGCCGGTGGTCGCCAGGATCGAACTCATCGCGCCGCCGGGCAGGAACGGGTAGGCGTGTTTGACTCCCGGGATCGCGACCAGGATCTGTTGCAACACCAGCAGGAACAGCACGCCGACCGTCACCGCGACGATCTGGTTGCGGAGCAACGCGCCGGCGCCCAGCCCGATGATGCCGAACAATGCAACGACTGCGAAGACGCCGATCAGGGCGTGCGGGATGTCGTCGCTGCCCAATGAGTAGTTGATGTTCTTGGCGGCCAGCCACGGCACGGCGACAGCAAGTTGTACGGCCACACAGACAAGGGCGTACAGCGCGCCGACGATTGCGTAAGCGATCATCTTGGCGCTGATCAGCGACCACCGCGACGGCGTACCCAGGACCGTCGGAGTGATCGTCTGGTACCGGAACTCGGTAGTGACGCCGAGAACACCCAGGACGAATACCGGGACGTACGCGGTGACCGACGAGGTGAACATGCCGGCGACGTCGGCACCGGACTTGACGCTGTTGCTGGCCATCTGGGCGACGACCAGCAGCGCCGCGATCGCGACGGCCGCAAGCAGCAGCCAGAACCAGACCTGGGTCGTGCGCAGCTTGAGGAACTCGGCGCGGACGAGGCGAATCACTGCGGGCTCCCGGGCGTGGTGAGGGCGAAGAACAATTCCTCCAGGTCGAAACGCTGGCCGGTGAGTTCGTGCAGTTCGACGCCGGCGGTGAACGCGAGGTTGCCGACCTGCGCGGCTGTGAGTCCCCGGATCTGCAGCGCGCCTTGATCGGTCTGCCGGGTGGATGCGCCGTGCTCCGCCAGAACCGGGGTCAAGGCTGCGAGGTTCGGGCTGCGGACCAGAACGGTGTCGGTGCCCTCGGTCAGCTCAGCGATCGAGCCGGCGCGAACCAGTTGGCCGTGGTTAAGGATGACGACCCGATCGGCGACCTCCTGCACCTCGTTCAGTTGGTGGCTGGAGACCAGCACGGTGCGCCCCTCGCCGGCCAGGTGTCGGAAGAAGCCGCGCAGCCAGCGGATGCCGTCTGGGTCCAGCCCGTTCGCCGGCTCGTCGAGGATCAGTACGCGGGGATCGCCCAGCAACGTTGCGGCCAGGCCGAGCCGCTGACGCATGCCGAGCGAGTAACCGCGAACCTTGCGCTTGGCGGCATCGTGCAGGCCGACCAGATCGAGCACCTCGTCGGCGCGCCGCTCGGGAAGACCGGCGACCATGCACATGATGCGCAGGTGATTGCGTGCGGTGCGGGCCGGATGAAAGCTGGACGCCTCCAACGAGGCGCCCACCACGGACAGCGGATTGTGGATGTGGTGATAGGGCTGACCGCCGATCGTGGCGTTGCCGGCAGTCGGTCGCACCAGCCCCAGCACCATGCGCAGGGTCGTCGTCTTGCCGGCGCCGTTCGGGCCGAGAAAGCCGGTGACCGAGCCTGGCTCGACCGTGAAGCTGAGCCGGTCGACCGCGCGAATGTTGCCACGGAAGACCTTGGTCAACTCGTTGACGACGATACGGCCGTCGACCGGTTGCGGCGTGCTCGTCACAGGTCCGCCAATGCCGGGATGACCTTGCTCGTGAACAGTTCGACGCCCGTCCGGTCGTACGCCTGGTCGACGAAGTTCGCGATCGCGTAAGTGAGTCCCATCGCCCGTGCCTGCTGCAGTCGCTCGATGATCACGTCCGGTGTCCCGACGAGCGGGCCGTTGGTGAACAGGTCATCGAACCGTTCGAGTGCGTCGGTCGGGACGAGCGGTGTGTAGTGCGCCCGGATCCAGGCCAACTTGTCCTGCACGTCGGCGTCAGTTTCACCGATGACGACGTTGTAGTTGCCGGAACGGATGATCGCGTCGAAGTCGGTACCGACGTCCTTGCAGTGCGCGGCGAGGATCTCGGACTTGCGCTGGAACGTCTCCGGCGTCGCGTCGAAGTTCGTGTACTGCGCGTATTTCGCCGCGGTTCGCAGCGTCTTCCTCTCTCCGCCTCCGGCAATCCAGAGCGGAATGCCCTTGTCCTGCACGGGCAATGGACGCCCGATCGCGCCCTCCACCTGGTAGTGCTTGCCGTGCAGCGTAGCCGTCCCGTTCTGCCACAACTGGCGCATGATCTGCACGCCCTCATCGAGCATGCCGAGGCGATCGCCCGCGCTAGGGAACCCGTAGCCGTAGGCCTTCCACTCGTGTTCGTACCAGCCGCCGCCGATGCCCATCTCGACGCGGCCACCGGAGACGTGATCGATCGTGGCCGCGATCTTGGCGAGGTAGGCAGGGTTGCGGTAACCCATGCACGTGCACATCTGGCCGAGCCGGATCCGGTCGGTGACCGCGGCGAAGGCGGCCATCAGCGTCCAGGCCTCGTACGTCGCCTCCTCGGTCGGCACCGGCACGGTGTGGAAGTGGTCGTAGACCCAGAGCGACTCCCAGGGCCCGCGGTCGGCGGCCTGAGCGAGCTCGCGCATGGTGGCCCAATGCAGGGTGGGGTCGATGCCGGCGAGGTCGAGCCGCCAGCCCTGCGGGATGAAGAGTCCGAATCGCATCGGCCCAGCCTATGGGTTGGGGCCGATCAAGGTCGTCAACGCCGCCAATCTGTCAGGACGCATGACTACAGAGGCACTGTCACGGACCCCTGACCGTTTAGCGCTTGGACGTCAGCGAACGCAAGAACAAGCGCAGGTTCGCAGGGCGCTCGGCCAACCGCCGCATGAAGTAGCCGTACCACTGGTCGCCGTACGGGACGTAGATCCGCATCCGGTGCCCTGCCGCGGTGAGCGCCGCCTGTTCGTCCGGACGAACGCCCAGCAGCATCTGGAACTCGTAGCTTTCCGCCGCACGCCCAGACGAGTCGAGCAAGGCTCGAGCCGCTGAGATCATCGCTGGATCGTGGGTTGCGAGCATCGGATAGCCCTTTCCGGCAAACAGAATCTCCATGCACCGGCGGTACGACTCGTCCACCTCCGTACCGTGAAACGCGACCGACTCCGGTTCGGCGTACGCGCCCTTGCACAGCCGGACGCGCGAGCCAGCTACGGCCAAGTCGCGACAATCGCCTTCGGTCCGCCGCAGGTACGCCTGAACCACCGCCCCGACCGAGGCGAAGTCCGCGCGCAACTCCGCGACAGCGGCCAGCGTGGCGTCTGTCGTCGTGTGGTCCTCCATGTCGAGCGTGAGCGTCGTTCCGGCCGAGGCGGCCGCCGCACAGATCGCTCGCGCGTTGTCCAGGGCGATCTTCTCGCCGTCGCCGGGCAAGGAGCGGCCGATCGCCGAGAGCTTCACCGATACCTCGGCGCGATCGCCTGACCCGGTCGCCGCCAGTGCGTCGAGTAGCGACCGGTACGCCTGCACGGTCGCGTCCGCCTGCTCACGCGAGCTCACGTCTTCGCCGAGAAAGTCCAATGTCACCAGTCGACCTGAGGTCAACAGCGATGTCGTTGTCGACAACGCATCGGACTGCGAGGCGCCCGCGACGAAACGCGATACGACGGGGCGGGTCAACCTCGACCTCTCGGCGAAGCGACGCAGCCGCGGCGAACCCGCCGCTGCGAGCAGCCCCGAACGAAGCGGCTTCACGCGGACGAACCCTGGTGCGGGTAGCCCACGGTCGTCGGCGCAGCGAACGTCTCTTTGATCGTGCGCGGACTCACCCAGCGCTGCAGATTCAGGATCGAGCCGGCCTTGTCGTTCGTCCCGGAGGCCCGCGCGCCACCGAACGGCTGTTGCCCGACGACTGCACCCGTTGGCTTGTCGTTGACGTAGAAGTTGCCTGCGGTGTAACGCAGTCGCTCGGTCGCGGCCACGATCGCCGACCGGTCCGTCGCCATGATCGACCCGGTGAGCCCGTACGGTGCCGCCCGATCGACCAGGTCGAGGACCGAGTCGAACGCACCGTCCGTGGCATCGTCGTAGACGTGCACGGCCAGGATCGGCCCGAAGTACTCATCCCGGAAGATCGCGTTATCCGGATCGCCCGACAGCAGGATTGTCGGTCGCACGAAGTAGCCCACCGAATCGTCCACGCTCCCACCGGCGATGATCTCGACGGAAGGGTCGTTCTTCGCCCGATCGATCACCCCGGCGAGCCGGTCGAACGCACGCCGATCGATAACGGCGCCCATGAAATTGTCCAGGTCCGTGACGTCGCCGACCGTCAACTTCTCGGTCTGCTCGACCAGACCCGGGCGCAGTATCGACCAGAGGGAGGCCGGGACGTATGCCCGCGAGGCGGCCGAGCACTTCTGCCCCTGGTACTCGAAGGCGCCGCGAATCAACGCGGTTCGTAACACCTCGACGTCAGCGGACGGGTGGGCGAGCACGAAGTCCTTGCCGCCGGTCTCGCCGACCAGCCGCGGATACGTCCGATAACCGGCCAGATTCGCACCGACCTGCTGCCAGAGGTGCTGGAACGTCGCGGTCGAGCCGGTGAAATGGATACCGGCCAGATCGCGATGGGCGAGTACTACGTCCGAGACCGCACGCCCGTCGCCGGTGAGCAGGTTGATGACACCCGGCGGCAGTCCGGCCGCCTCGAGCAGTCGCATCGTGAAGTGGGCCGCCAGCAACTGCGTCTCGGAGGGTTTCCAGATGACGACGTTACCCATCAGCGCAGGCGCGGTCGGCAGGTTTCCGGCGATCGCGGTGAAGTTGAACGGCGTTATGGCGTAGACGAAACCTTCGAGTGGACGGTGATCGACGCGGTTCCAGACGCCCGGGGAACTGCTCGGCTGCTCGGCCAGCACCTGGTGGCCGAACGCCACGTTGAAGCGCCAGAAGTCGATCAACTCACAGGCTGCGTCGACCTCGGCCTGGATGGCGGTCTTGGACTGGCCGAGCATGGTTGCGGCGTTGAGCCTCGCGCGCCACGGCCCGGCCAATAGGTCGGCGGCGCGCAGGAACACGGCCGCACGATCGTCGTAGGACAACGCGCTCCACGACGGGGCTGCTGCCTGTGCCGCGGCGATCGCAGCGCGCGCATCGTCATCGGTCGCCTCGGCGTACTGGCCCAGTACCTCGGCGTGCCGGTGCGGTTGGACGACGGTGCCGCGCGGGCCTGCCCCCATCCGCTGAACGCCGCCGATGGTGCAGTTCAGGTCGGTACGAGCGGCGGTGAGTACGGCGAGTTCGGCGGTCAGCGCGCTACGTTCGGGCGAACCCGGTGCGTAGTCCAGCACAGGCTCGTTACGGGGGAGCGGGGTTTGAGTGATGGCGTCCACGGTGGTCCTCCTCGGCTATGGGAAAACGTTAGGGCCGCAGCCGCCTCATCGTTTGCTCGGTTTGGATAGGATTAGGGCCATGCCATTCGACTATCCGAGCAAGGCGGTCCACGTCGACAGTGACGAACTCGCCGGACTGGCGCAGACGATCGCGACGCTCACTCGCGGCATGGTCACGATCGAGGACACCGGCTCCCGGGTGCTTGCCTACTCCGCATCGGGAGCGGATGCCGACGAACTTCGGCGGTTGTCGATCCTCGGCCGGAGCGGCCCACCTGCCTATCTCGAGCTGCTGCGGACGTGGGGCGTGTACGACCGGCTCTCCGGTTCCGAGGGCGTGGTCGAGATCGACGAGCACCCAGAGACCGGGATGCGTCGACGTCTCGCCGTCGGGGTCTTCGCCGGCGGCGAGCAGCTCGGGACGATCTGGGTGCAGCAGGGCACAGAGCCGTTCCCTTCGCACGCCGCGAGGGCGCTGCTCGGCGCGGCACGGTTGGCCGCCGTCGAACTCGCCGGACGTGGCCGCACGAGCAGTCGCGACGACGCCGATCAGCTCAGCGCACTGCTGACCGGACGGTCCGTGACGCTCGAGGCCATCAGCCCGCGTGCAGCCAGACGCCCCTGCGTCGTTGCTGTGTTCGTTGTCGCGGACGATGCTGCCGACCGTGCGACGCGAGCGTTACGGACCACCGCCCTCGCTGGCATCGTGCGGGTCCATGCCGCTGGGCTGCGCGCCGAGACGGTACAGGCGGAGCTGGACGGACGGGTCTACGTCCTGCTTCCAGACGTGTCCAGCGCCAAGGCGGCCGCACCGATGGTTCGCGCCGCCGGCGCTGCGGTCCGTAAACACGTCGACGGAGCGGTCAGGGCCGCGATCGGTCCGCTGGCCGCAACCGTGACTGAGGCAGCCGAATCCCGGCGCGGTGCCGATCTGGCGTTGACCGTGGCAACCTCGGCAACCACCGTGTTCGACGAGGCGCGGGCCAGGCTCGCCGTGTCGATCGTGGCCGATGCCTTTGCCCAGCGGCCCGATCTACACGATCCCCGACTGACCGAACTGGCCGGCGCGGAGCCTCAACTCGCCGACACGCTGCGCCGGTACCTGGACAACGGATCGGACGTCGCGGCCGTCGCGGCCGAACTCGACATCCACCCCACGACCGTGCGCTACCGGTTGCGCAACGCGATCGACCGCACCGAACTGGACCTCGCCGATCCCGATGCGCGCCTCGCCGCGCACCTGCAACTACTTACCGGATCGCTGCACAAGACGTCGCTCATCGGCTGATCTCCCCGCCGTTCACGAGCAGGTGCTGACCGGTGACCGCCTTCGCCAGATCGGAGACGAAGAAGGCCGCGACGTCTGCGACCTCGCCGTCCTCGGTCATCCGCCGCAACGGGAACTTCCCGACGATCTCCTGGAGTGCCTCGTCCTTGCTGATCTTCTTGGTCGAGGCGTTGTAGTCGATGAGCATCTCGACGGGCGGTCCCCACATCCAGGACGGCACCACCATGTTCAGGCGGATGTTGTCCGGGCCGAGTTCGTCGACCAGGTAGTACATCGCGGTGAGTAGGGCGTTCTTCGTCGCGGCGTAGCCGGCTTGCGGCATCGACGGTTTGAACATCGACTGCGAGCCGATGAACACGATCCCGCCGCCACCTGCAGCCTTGAGCGCCTTCGCGGCCGGCCGCAGTACGGTCAGCGCGCCGAGCACGTTGGTGTCGAACGCCCTGCGCCAGTGCTCGAACTTGGTGTCGTACAGCCCGCCCCACACGTTCTCGTAGGCCGCGACCTGAATGACACCGTTGAGCGCACCGAACCGCGCGAGCGTGGCGTCGACGAGTGCCTGGCAGGCGTCAGCGTCGGTGACGTCCATCGCCTGGTGCAGGACCCGTTCGCCGGACGGGTCGAGTTCGGCCGCGATGGCGGCCAGTTTGTCCGCTGAGCGGGCCGCGACTACGACGTTAGCGCCCAGGCGCAGCGCACTGGCTGCGCACTCTCGGCCCAAACCTGGGCCGACGCCGGTGACAAGTACGGTCTTTGCTTCGAGCAAACCAGGGCCTTCGAGCAACACAGTGTGATCCTTCCGCACGGGTGCGGTTAGTAGAACACGTTCTAGTGGCTGAGGGCCATCGGTGACTAGTGCGAAGTGGCCAGAACCGAACCCAGCACGACCAGCACGAGCGTGAGCAGGGCGATCGCACCACGCAGCGCACCGGCCTGGCGCGCGCCGCCGGTGACCTGGCCGGCCAGGGCTGTATCGGACGGTTCGGCCATGGACCGCCGGCGCAGCGCGCTCATCCGACGCGCCTGCACTACCCCCGCTGCCAGTGCGAGCAGCAAGACGGCCGCGAGGGCCACGGTTGCGACCAGGGTGCCCGTCCACGAACGGTTCGAGAGCAGCCCGGCACCGGTGGCCAGGGCCACCACCAGGGCGGCGGTGCCGACCATCCCGTACACCTTGCCCAGGCTCCGGAAGAAGGCCACCCGCTCTGCCCGGCCAACGGTCCGCGCGCTCACTCGGGCGACGATTGCGATCGTGATGAGGCCACCGGTCCAGATCGAGGTGGCCAACTCGAACACCACAAGCAAGACGGTCTGCGACGCACCGGACATGGCAACCTCCGTGGGCAGGACCCGAGCGACGGTGTCGGGTTAGCTTCTTTTTACCGAATCAGTATGTAAAAATCGAGTCATGAGTCCAGCAACTACCGATGCCGCCGATCTCCTTGATGTTCGCGAAGTATCCAAGCCCCAGCGCCACCCGTTGATTTTCGGACGGTTTGCCGGTTTGGCGGTGGGCGAGTCGTTCGTGCTCGTCAACAGCCACGACCCCAAGCATCTGCGACAGGAGTTCGAACGTGACCACGCGGGGGCCTTCGGTTGGGACTACGTGGACTCCGGCGTCCTGGAGTCGGATGGGCGCGTGTGGCGCGTTCGGATCAGTCGAGCCGCAACAGTCCCGACGCCGCAAGAACTCTGCAACGTGCAGGAACTGTTGGCCGGTGACCACGATGCCGATCCGATGGGAGCGGTGTGGAAGTTACCGGTCACCGAACGGCATCTTGACGCCAACGTGATCCGTGTCGAGGCGAACGGGCAGATCGCCTCGCACGTCGGTCCTGACCTGGACGTGCTCATGCTCGTCGTCGCCGGCAGCGGCACGATCATGACGGACGCCGCGCCACTAGCGGTGACCTCCGGCAGCCTTATCTGGCTGCCGCGTCGCTCACGCCGGGCAATTGGCGCCGGTGAGCAGGGATTGGCCTATCTCACCGTGCATCCGCGCCGTCCCGCGCTGCAGATCGGCACCGTTCGGCAGTAACTCCGGCGTGCATGCGTCCTACAGTTTGCGCAACCGTACGCAGCAGCGCCCCGGCGCCGGATCCAGCGTCGCCTCCATGCTCTTCGGGCCGAGTTCGTCCACGAGCCCGCCGATCAGATCCAGGTTGATCGCACACACCAGGTCCGGATAGTCCTGGGCCAGCTTGTGGAACGGGCAGTTCGCCAACGTGATCTGATCACCGTCCACGCAGGGTTCGAACCCGTTTGCGCCGAGCACGTCGGTGACCGCCGCCGCCGCCGCTGCCCGACGAAGCCGGGTTCCGCTGCGCCCCTGGCTGCCCCGTGCCTGACTGCCCAGTGTGTGGCCGGTCCGCCGGGCGACGGTTCGCAGTGAATCCCCGATCGAGGCTCCGCTCGCTCCGGATGCGGTGATCGCTTCCGCCATGACATAGCCGGCGAGGTCATAGCGGCGTGGCGGCAGGCTGATCTCGACGTCGCGGTCGGCTCGGCGATACAGCTTGGTCGGCCGCCCCGCCCCCGGCCCGGACTTGCCCGGCGGTCTGCGGTACTCGGTCTCCAGCAGACCGTCGGACTCCAGTCGGTCCAGGTGAAACTTCGCGGTGTGCCGTGGGACGCCGATCCCGGCGGCGGCTTGTTCACGGCTCACAGTGCCGCTCTGGGCGACGACATAGCGGTACAACGCCCGCCGCACGGGCTCGCCGAGCGCGGCAATGCTGTCCAGCTGAA
>JBDTDN010000266.1:0-3593 GCA_039923055.1 Jatrophihabitantaceae bacterium | reverse complement strand
CTTCCCATCCAGCGACGTTCCGGACAGGTCCGGCGCCTGGTGACGGTCCGCGACTGAATACGACGTCAGGCCCGGTTCCTGGCTTGAATGAGGCGACGAGTCGGCGACCGTGGAGGCCCCGGGCTGACAGGCAGCGAGCAGCCCCACTGCCAGGCAGAGCCCGGCGATGACGCCCATATTCACGCGTCTGCGGCTCGTCGCGCCACGGATCAGCACGCTGACGAGGCTAGCGCAGACCTGGTTGCTCGATCCAGCAACTGGGAAGCTCGCTCGAGCAGGTGAACGTCGGGGCAACTTCCCGCTTCGCCACACCGGCAATTTCGGGGCCAGACCTGATCATCCCGACGCTCGCAGGCCTAACGTCCATCCGAACCTCCTGACCAGAAGAACAGCGCACACCAGCCTCGACAACCTCACCGTGACCCTTGATGGCGACGTTTCCGAGGTATCTGCAGGTTCATATGACCAGAGGCTCACGAAGGCGCCGAGTCAGTCGCGCGCCGAAGATCGCCGCGGCAGCGATGGCCACTGGGGTTGCCGACAGCCACTGCCCGGCGCCAGAGCCGGAGGCTGTCACATACGAGTCAACGCCGAGGGCCAGCGTCGTCACCGCTGCACACACGAACAGCGTGGTCGCGATCGACTCAGTAACGACAGGTTCGAGCCCGGCCGGAGCATGACGCCGCCGAGTGACTCTGTATGTCAGCAGGGCAATAACGCCGATCAAGCCGAGCGCGACGCGGTACCAGATCGTTTCTGCCGCCCAATCCGAGAGCGCCGCGTGCCGGCAGTCGAGGCCTCGGACCAGACCCGTCCACCTCGCGCAGTTGGATGCGGTCAGGTCAGCCGCGCGTGGTATCGGAGCGATGGCACCGGCCCCGCCAATCCAGTAGATGAGCCCTGCGATCGCGCCACTGACACCGACAGCGACCGCACCAATGGCGCCCAGAACAAAGCCGGTGCGAACGGCCTGAGCACCCAGGATGCGAACCGGAGTGCGCGACCGCGCCCGTTCCTGCCCGACCAGTTCCCGCGCCGGCCCGAACGCCAAAACGGCAACCGCATTCGCTTCATGTTGGCTCGCGCCGCTGGCCACCGCGGTCTCGGCCGCGTCGCGCAGGTGCGCCTCTGATTCGGCCAGTAGGTAACGTGCCTCACGCACTGGGAGTACCCGTGCGGCAGCGAGCAAATCGTCGAGGTACGCCTCAATAGGATCGGGTTCGATGCTCATGCCGGAACTCCCCTCATCGACGCGGTGCGTAGCACGATCGTCATAGCGGCGCTGAGTGTTTCCCACTCGGCTTTCTCTCGCGACAATGCCGCGTGACCCGACTGCGTGATCCGGTACAGGCGCCGCCGCCGACCGGCCACCGAATGCCAGTCGCTGGCCAGCAGTCCGAGATCCTCCAGCCGATGTAATGCCGGATAGACCGCACCTTCGGTCAGATCAATCAGACCATCAGTGCGATCGCGCAAGGTAGTGATCACTGCATAGCCGTGCCCCGGTTCGGCGCTGAGGATTCCCAGCAGCAAGAGGTCGAGATGGCCCTTCACTCGGTCTACCTTCATACCTAAGTATACTAGGTATAGACAGAAGTCAGGTCAACCTCAGAACGAATCAGGGTCTCGGCCGTCTCGCCGAATTGCTCAACGCACAGGGCATGACCATGATCGAGGAACCCGACAGCGCGCTACGCGTGACCGGTGCCGAACCAGCCGAGATCGGGATCTCGCAGCGTCTGCCTCGATAGCGCTCCGTGGCCTGAGATGACTGCAATCGCACCAGCAACTATCACAACCCCGACCCGTGGCTGCGCCACGACGATCGGCTTCACCAACGTCTTGCGTTCGGAGTGGACCAAACTGCGCTCGGTGCGTTCGACCTATTGGACGGCCGCAGCGGCACTTATCGCGAGTCTGCTCGTCGGGGTGCTGGTGGCGATCCAGCAGGATTACCGATCTGCAAAGCCAGCGCCACCTCTGGCCGACCAAACATCCCGTACAGCAGACCGGGAGTGAGTTGACTCGGTAGCGGTCAGTGGTGCGAGTCGAGGGTCGGGCTGCACCATTGGGTTCCGTCGGCGAACACGACCAGCCCTTGATAGTTGGGCAGCGTGTCGATCCAAGCCGGAGCGTCGGTGCCCATGGCGAACGCTGCGGTGGCGTAGGCATCGGTGGTGGCGAGGTCGCGGCCGACCAGCGTCACGCTCGCCACCACATCGGGGCTGGTCGTTGATCGTGGGTTGATGATGTGGGCGCCTCGTTCGGCACTGCCCGATGTCGCGACCGCCAAGTGGTGTCCGGTGGCGGTGCCGGCAAGGTGGTCCGGACGTAGTGGATGGGCGATGCCGATTCGCCACGGTGTCTCGGGCTGAGGACTTCCGATGCACTGAACGTCGCCGCCTCCGTTGACACAGTGGTTTGTCGAACCGACGTTTCTGAGCATGTCGCTGGCGCGCTGGATTGCCCAGCCCTTCACCAGGCCGGATGGATCAAGGCAACCGCTGGCCTGGGTCGAGAAGTATCCGTCGGTTTCGTCCTCCAGTTCAGCACAACGTTTCAGGATTTCGCGGACCTCAGGTGCGCAGTCGAGCACGCTGACGTCATCGCGGTTCAGGCGGTTGATCTGGCTGTTCGGTTGGTAGGTGGAGAAGGTCTGGTCGGCCCAATGCAGCCAATCGAGCACCGTCTTCAAATCTGCATGGTCGACTCCCGGTGAACGAATGTCGAAGGAGAAGACGGTTCCCATGCAGTGTTCGATGTGCCGCTGCGGCAGGCGGATGTCTACCGGTGATGTCATCAGAGGCCGGCCTGGTCGAGGGCACTCTGCAGCGATTGGAGATAGCCCTGGCTGGTGTAGGAGGCGCCGGACACAGCGTCGATTTGGACACTCTGTGCTGCCAGCGTTTCTTGCAGCAGGATCGGCGCAGCATCGGAGTTGATCTGCTGTGACCGGCGATCGAAGGCGGTGAGCTGGGCGAGGCTTACGTTGGTGATCTTCTTGGCGCTGACAGTGATGTTGACTTGAACAGTGCCGTAGCGAGTCTGCTCCGCCGCCCCGGTGTAGCTGACGCTGGTCGGTGCGCTCGCTGCCGAGGGCGACGTACTGGTCCTGGAGGGATCCGGTGGCGCGCCGGTGCTGGTCGATGTCGGACTGGTTGTGGTCGCAGCAGCGGTGCTACCTGGCAGTGCTGCAGACGGTAGGCCTCCTGCGGCGGTTGGCAATTGACTTTCGGTTTTGAAACCTAGCAGCGCCACGACGCCGAGGACGGTGCCGGTCACGGAGAGCAGGACGCGTTTCATAGTGTTGCCGCCTTTAGAAGGTGCCGCGGAACGTGGCTGTCGGAGGTGCTGTTAGAACGTGAAGGACTCGTGGTGGATGTGGCGCCTCCGTACCCCGGCCTCGCGCAGTCCGGTCTGTGCGGAGGCCATCATCGGTTCCGGCCCGCAGAGAAACACGTCACGCTCGGGTAGGTCCGGGACAAGTGTCGTCAGCCGGTGCGCAGAGAGGTGATCGCGCCGTCCGGGCTGGGGAGGGCCGAGCAGGTAGTGCACGGTAGCTCCGCGTTCTCGTGCGATCCAGTCCAATTCCT
>JBDTDN010000265.1:0-6740 GCA_039923055.1 Jatrophihabitantaceae bacterium | reverse complement strand
CGTCCAGCAGCAGCAGGTCCGGCGCTTCCAGCAGCAGCTTGCACAGCGCCACCCGGCGACGTTCGCCACCGGACAGGTGGGTGACGGCTTCGTCGCCGGGCGGGCACCGGAGCGCGTCCATGGCCTGCTCGATGCGGCTGTCCAGTTCCCAGCCATCAGCGTGCTCGATTTTCTCCATCAGTTCGCCCTGCTCGGCGAGCAGCGAGTCGAAGTCGGCGTCCGGCTCGCCCATCGCGGCCGAGACCTCCTCGAAGCGCGCCAGGGTCGCGCGCAATTCGGCGACCGCCTCCTCGACGTTCTCGCGGACCGTCTTGCTCTCATCGAGCGGCGGCTCCTGCTGGAGTAGCCCGACCGAGGCTCCTGCCGCGAGTTCCGCGTCACCGTTCGAAGCTTGGTCCAGGCCAGCCATGATCTTCAGAACTGTGGACTTGCCGGCCCCGTTCGGCCCGACCACTCCGATCTTGGCTCCGGGCAAAAAGGACAAGGTGACGTCATCCAGGATCTTCTTGTCGCCATGCGCCTTGCGCACCTTGTACATGGTGTAGATGTATTGAGCCACGGTTCGTCCTTGCTGTATCCGTCGTCGGTGGCGCCGGCGAACTCGCGCGGCAATTTGTTTGTCCAGTCTCCCAGCCGCGTCGAGTCCGCCGAGCCGCCACCCCCTTGGCGCAGTTCAGCCGGTCGGGGCAAGCTCGGCCAGCTCGCCCGTGTCCACGAGCAGTGGACCGGTGCGCGGGTCAGCTGACTCGAACTCGGGCTCGAGGACCTCCCCCGTCTGGGTGTTCAACCAGCGGTCGCTGTCGTCTGCCGGAATTCCGTCCGCATCGACTTCGATCTGCGCAGCACCGGCGGGGCGGAACGTCTTGCTGAACTGCGAGGTACCGCGGCTCAGATCGTGCCCGACCGCGTTCGCCTCAAGCTCGTAGGCGATGCGGACCGTTTCGTTGACCTCGTACGTGCGGGTGTAGTAACGGCCGGTGACCAGCACCGGCTGACCCTTGTGCACGCAGTCGTGCACGTTCTCGCCCATTGCGCGCCAACACGTCACGTTGACGAACAGCGTCGGGCAGTCGACCCAGGTTCCGCTCTCGCGATCGAAGCGCCGCGGCGTGGAAGCCAGTCGGAAGTTTGCGACCCAGTGTCCGGTCTTGGTGCGCCGCAGCTTCGGCTCGTCGACCACGTTCCCCACGACGGTCATGATGGTGTCGTTCATAGCCCCACTCCTTGTTGTCTACCGGTGTTCTGCCGGGTGCCCCGTACGGGCATGGGACTACCGAACCTCGGCGCACCGATTTCTCGCGAGGACCGAGCGCTATCTGTGGACGGCGCGCGGGGCTGTGGACGATGATCTGCGATTCTGTCGGTGGACCGGTGTAGCGGGCGCGCGAGTGTGTCGAGCATCGGTAATCTGCACAGGCGCGCATGCCCCCGTAGCTCAGTGGATAGAGCAGTCGCCTTCTAAGCGATTGGTCGCAGGTTCGATCCCTGCCGGGGGCACCGAAAAGCCGTACCTACTGGGCTCCACACCCTTCTGGCGCATGCTCGACGGCAAGTGTCATTGGACGATCGGTGAACCTCCGCAGTCCACCAGGGCTGGCCGCGCGATCCGAGACTCGGTTAGGGTTACTCCCGGTGTGCCGGGAAGTCTGGTCGGCGTCAGCCTTGTCGACGCCTGAAACCGGAGTGCCATGTCGGAGTCTCACCAGTTCGCCCTGCTGATGCTGCTGGCCGCGGCAGCCGGGTTGTTCGCGTTGTTGTCGAACCGGCTCATTGAGCGGATAAAGGTCCCGGCACCGCTGGTTCTACTAGTCGCGGCCGCCATTGCGGTAGAAGCGATTCCAAACCTGCACGAACCGCCCTATCAGGTGGTGGATCGGCTGGTTACGGTCGCGCTGGTGTTGATCTTGTTCGATGGAGGTCTGCACATCGGCTGGAGCCGGCTGCGCTCGGCCGCGATACCGATCGGGATCGTTGGAGTGGTGGGCACGTTCTTGACCGTAGCTGCGGCCGCAGTGTTCGTGCACGTCGCATTCGGGATCAGCTGGTACCTCGCGCTACTGGTCGCGACCGCGGTCTCCCCGACTGATCCGGCAGTGGTGTTCTCGGTGCTGGCCGGTCGCGAGATCGCCGGGCGCAGCAGCATCATCCTGGAGGGAGAGTCCGGCGCGAACGACCCCGTCGGGATCGCACTGATGGCCGGTCTTATCAGCGCCGGCGGGATCAATGTCGGCGCGGTGGGGACGATAGTCGGGAACTTCGCGTTGCAGATGGGCGTCGGTCTAGTGATCGGGGTAGTGGGTGCCCGCGGGCTGCTGTGGCTGATGCGCGAGGTCCCGCTGCCCGGCGAGGGCCTGTACCCGCTACGCACCCTCGCGTGCGCAGCGGTGATCTACGCAGTGGCGACGCTGGCGCACGGGTCCGGATTCCTCGCGGTGTTCGTGGCCGGTATCGCCCTCGGTGATGTTCGTGCGCCGTACAAGCGTGAGATCGAGCGTTTCCACTCGGCGCTGGCCAGCCTCGGGGAGATAGTCGCGTTCCTTGTACTCGGCCTGACGGTCGACCTCGCCGAACTCACCCGCGTCCAGGTCTGGGTCCCGGGAGTGCTGCTCGCTCTGGTACTGGCGGTGGTGATCCGGCCCGTGTTCGTCGGGCTATGCCTGGTCCCGGCCCGGCTGCGCCGCAACGAACTCGCCTTCGTGCTCTTCGCCGGGTTGAAAGGGGCGGTGCCGATCCTGCTCGGCACCATGATCCTGGCCACGCACGCCGCCCACGCCCAGCGGCTGTACGGGATCGTCGTCGTCGTCGTCATCGTCTCGGTCGCCGTGCAGGGCAGCCTCGTCGCCCCGGTAGCCGGGTGGCTCGGGCTGCCGATGCGTGCTGTGGAACCCGAACCATGGTCACTGGGCGTTCGCCTGGGCCAGGAACCTGAAGGGGTGCATCGCTGCGTCGTTGGGCCGGGCGCGCCCGCCGACGGCGCCCGCATCGCCGATCTGCGCGACCTACCCGAGGACGCCTGGATCAGCCTGGTCATCCGCGAGAACGCCCTGCTCCCGGTCCGCGGCGACAGTCAACTGCGCGCCGGAGATCAGGTGCTGGTGTTAGCAGACCCGGAACACCACGCGGTCCTGGAGAGGGTCTTCACCCACGCTGCTGCATCGGCTCCGACACGCTCTGAGTTGGACACCGGTGACGATCAGATCGACGGATGATCGACGGACCGTCGGAGCTCTGCGGCTTACCGAGGCACCGCGGCGCCACCATGGATTCGCCAGGCTCAGTAGGACGGCAGCGACGGATCGACCTGGTTGACCCAGGCAGTCACACCACCCTGCACGTGCACGGCGTCGGCGAAGCCAGCGGCCTTGACCGCGGCCAGCGTCTCGGCCGAGCGCACGCCCGTCTTGCAGTACATGACGATCTGTTTGTCCTGCGGCAGCGTCGCCAACGCATCGCCACGAAGGATCTCGTCCTTGGGGATCAGTGTCGCGCCGGGGATCGAGACGATCTCCCATTCAGCCGGCTCGCGCACGTCCACAAGGAACACCGGCTTGTCCGAGTCGAGCAGTTCCTTCAATTCGCCCGCGGTGATCGTCGAGCCAATGGCCGCCTGCTGCGCCTCCTCAGACACCACGCCACAGAACGCCTCGTAGTCGATAAGTTCGGTGACGGTCGGGTGTTCACCGCAGATCGCGCAGTTCGGGTCCTTACGAATCTTGATCTTGCGGAACTCCATCTCCAGCGCGTCGTAGACCATCAACCGGCCGACCAGCGGTGAGCCGATACCGATTAACAGCTTGATCGCCTCGTTGGTCTGCAGCGCGCCGATAGTGCCGCACAACACGCCCAGCACGCCACCCTCGGCGCAGGACGGCACCATGCCCGGCGGCGGCGGCTCCGGGTACAGGCAGCGGTAGCACGGCCCGTATTCGGCCCAGAACACCGAAGCCTGCCCGTCGAAGCGGTAGATCGAACCCCACACGTACGGCTTGCCCAGCAACACGCAGGCGTCGTTGACGAGATAGCGGGTCGCGAAGTTGTCGGTGCCGTCGACGATCAGGTCGTAGCCGGCGAAGATCTCCATCGCGTTGGACGAATCCAGCCGCACCTCGTGCAACACGACCGTGATCAGCGGGTTGATCTCCTCCACCGACGCCTTCGCCGACTGTGCCTTCGTGCGGCCAATGTCGCTGGTGCCGTGGATGATCTGGCGCTGCAGGTTCGACTCGTCGACGACGTCGAAGTCGATGATCCCGAGTGTGCCTACGCCGGCCGCAGCCAGGTAGAGCAGCGTCGGCGAGCCGAGCCCGCCGGCACCGATGCAGAGCACCTTGGCGTTCTTCAGACGCTTCTGCCCCGCCATCGCCACGTCCGGGATGATCAGGTGGCGGCTGTAACGGCGCACCTCCTCGATCGTCAGCGACTCGGCGGGCTCCACGAGCGGCGGCAGCGACACTGTCGGTCCTCACTATTCGGCTGGTATGTACCGGGTACAACCGCCAACGCGGCTCTCGGCATTCCCGCCGGGGGTCCGTCGGGCACCTCCAGTGTCCCTGCCACGGGCGGCCCGAATCGAACCGGGTCAGTCGCCGGTAAGACCGAACTCGCTGTTCTGCGGCGTATCCGCTGCTTCGATGCCCGGCGCACCCTTGACCCCAGAGGGATACGGCCACGGGTTGGCCATACACATCTTGCCCGTCGAGGCGGACTTCAGACCGATCGTTTGCTGCATCATGACCGGAGCGCTACCTCCCGGCAGGCACGCGTGCGCGTGCTCATGGCCGATGGCGTGGCCGTCCTCGTGGTTGATCATGTAAATGCGATAGGCATTCAGGTCGCCGAGGTACGCCGCGGAACCACGCGCCCAGCGCGCGTCGTCGAACACGACGCGGTTGACAGGTGTGGTGTCCCCGGCAGCCTGGTAACAGGACGTCTCGACCGCGATGGTGTAGCCGCAAATCTTGCGCACCGTCATGACCGAAGTCAGCGTGACATGGAAGTCGATCGCACCACTGTCTACGCGCTCCAACTGCACGTCGCCGTGTCCGGCCCAGCTGCGGGTGTCGCTGAGCGTGCTTTGGACGAGGCTGGCGTACTGGGTCAGGTCAATACCGGTGATGCCGTTCTCGACCTCGATGCTGTATCGGAACAGTTGACCCTTGCCTATCGGCTTGCTTGCCCCGGGCAGAATTCGGAAGGTACCGGCCCCGGCATTGGTAAATGGGCCACCGGCCGGGAGTGCGGCCGACTTCAGCGCGGTATCCAGCGCCCCCGAGCCCGGCTGATCCGCCTTCAACGACGTGTTGCCCGAGGCCACCGGGGGCGCGGGCTGTCCCTGGTTGTTTCCGGACCCGGCACCGCTTCGACTTGGTGCCGCGGGTTGAGTGCTGGCACTGAGCAGTGCGACGACGGTGATGATAACCAGCACCGGCAGGGCGTAGGCCCGCCAGCCGTATCTCCGGACGAATTCTCGTAGCGATGCCATCGCCCCGCCGGGCTCGCGGGAGTCGCCGAACGTGGCCACGCCGCGGCGGGCCAGCGCTACGTCCTCGTGTCCTTCGTCGGTCTGCACCACGCCCCCAGGTTGCCACATCGGCCTGGAGGTGTCGGCCCGGCGCGCGTGACTAACCTCAGCTTTACGCGCTGGCACCGGCCGTCTCAGCCAACGACCGCCGCGTCTTCCACCAGCCCGAAAAAGGCTCGCGCGGACGTCTGCGGATCCTCCATCATCGCGGTGTGGCCGATGTTCTTCAGTACCAGCACGCGCGCGTTCGCGATCGCGGCACCGACGAATCCGGCCAGGTCAGGGGCAACGAGGCGATCGGTGTCACCCCACAGCACGAGCGTGGGCGCGGTGATCGTCCGAATCGCCGCCCAAGTCGATCGGGCATGAACGAACTGGTTCCGGACCAGACCGCGGGTCGAACCGGTCATCGCTGCGATCACCCAGGGCTTGTCGGCGCGCAACTCCGTCTCGGCGACGAGTTCGTCCAATCGCTGCGCCGGGTAGCGGGACGGGTCGGCGAACACGACGTTGATCGTGCCCTTCACGCGTGCCCGGACGGCGATCTTGCCCATCCGTCGCATGATCATTGGCCCGACACCCGGGACGACCACGAGCGCGAGTCGCGGGTCGTGCCTGAGCGGATGGATCCGCAGCCTGACGTCGGGCACCGCCGGCGAGATCAGGGTCAGCGTGCGCACGAGATCCGGACGTTGGCTGGCAACCAGGATCGAGATGGCGCCACCCATCGAGTTGCCGACCAGATGTACCGGGCCGCGCCCGGACTGCTGCAGATACGCGATGACCGTCCTCGCCTGGGCGCCAAGAGAGTAGTTGCCACCGGCCGCAGGTCCGGAGCGGCCAAACCCGGGCAGGTCGATCATCTCCACGTCCAGCGTGGTGCCGAGCAGTTGGGCGAAGTCGGTCCAGTCGAGCGTGGAGCCGCCGAGCCCGTGCACGAGCAGCACCGGCTCGGCGGCTGCGGCATGGGTCGCGGGTTCGAGATGCCGCACGTGCACGTCGACACCGGCGACAGACACCTGACGCCCCGGCGCGGGGCCCGAACTCAGATCGACCGGCGGTAGATCGAGGTCGGACAGGCGAGCGACGGGCGCGGCACGGCGGGGCTGCTTGGACACCGCCGAACCCTATCCGGACGACCGTTCAGGCGCTCTTGCGAATCCTCTTGACGGGTGTCTTCCTGGCGGCCGTCGGCGTCGCCGTCGCCTTCTTGGTCGCT
>JBDTDN010000264.1:0-11060 GCA_039923055.1 Jatrophihabitantaceae bacterium | reverse complement strand
GACCAGTCTAGTCGGTGCCGAACGTAACTTTGGCCGACGGGCACCTGCCGGAAGCAGCAGCAGGCATAGCATCGCGCAGTGACGGTCGATCCAGCAGCGCCGGCGAAGATCGGGCTGCGCTCCGAGCGCGGGCCCGTGCTTATCTCGGTGATGCTGTCTACGGGCCTGGTAGCACTGGACAGCACGATCATCGCGACGGCCGTGCCCTCGGTCGTCACCGATCTCGGCGGCTTCGCCCAGTACCCGTGGCTGTTCTCGGTCTACCTGCTCACGCAAGCTGTGACGGTCCCGCTGTACGGCAAGTTCGCCGACGTGCTCGGCCGCAAGCCGGTGATGGTCTTCGGGATCGGGTTGTTCCTGACCGGTTCGGTGCTCTGCGGCTTCGCCTGGAACATGCTCTCACTGATCATCTTCCGGGCTGTCCAAGGCCTGGGTGCCGGGGCCGTGCTGCCGATCAGCATGACGATCATCGGTGACATCTACAGCGTGCAGGAGCGCGCGAAGGTGCAGGGCTACACGGCCAGTGTCTGGGGCGCAGCGTCGGTGCTCGGTCCGACCTTGGGTGGCGTCTTCTCGCAGTACCTGACGTGGCGATGGATCTTCTTCGTCAACGTTCCAGTCGGCGCGCTTGCCGTGTGGATGCTGGTGCATCACCTGCACGAGAACGTCATCCACCGCCCACACAAGATCGACTACACGGGGGCCGTGCTGCTCACCACCGGGTGCACGCTGCTGATCCTGGGCCTGCTCGAGGGCGGCGTCGCCTGGTCGTGGGATTCGACGTGGAGCATGGTCGTGTTCGTCGGCGGTGCGGTCGCGCTGGTGGCGTTCGTCGCTGTCGAAATGCGGGCCACCGAACCAATCCTGCCGATGTGGGTGTTCCGCCACCGATCGCTGGTCGGCGGCAATCTCGGTTCGCTGGTCGTCGGTGTGGTGCTGATCGGGCTGAGTTCGTACGTGCCCAGCTTCGCGCAGGGCGTGCTCGGTACCGGTGCCCTGGTCGCCGGGTTCATCCTCGCCGCGATGAGCGTCGGCTGGCCGATCGCGTCCGCCCTTTCCGGCCGGGCCTACATGCGGATCGGATTCCGGGACACCGCCCTGATCGGCGCCGCGGTGATCATTCTCGGGACCGTGCTGAGCACCCTGTTACCGCGGTACACCCACGTGCTCGAACTGGCCGGAGTCTGCTTCGTGATGGGGTGCGGCCTCGGCCTGGCCTCGACCCCGATCCTGGTTGCGGTCCAGTCCGTCGTGGGCTGGGACCGGCGCGGTGTCGTGACCGGCACCAACATGTTCTTCCGGTCGATGGGAAGCGCGGTGGGCGCGGCTGTCTTCGGTGCGATCGCCAACGGGGTGCTCACCGACCGCTTTCGCAATCCGCCCAGCGCGCTCGTCGGCAGGCTTCCTGCGAATGCTGACGCGACCGGCCTTGTGCTCGGCGGCAAATTGAACACCGAGCCAGGGGCCGTCACTGCCTATATTCGCGACAGCCTGTACCAGGCGGTGCACCATGTGGTCCTCGCCATGATCGTTGTCGCCGTGCTGGGGGTGGTCGCGGTGGCACTGATGCCGCGTCGCACAACGGAGATCGACGCAACTCCGGTGACCGAATCCGCCAGTCTTTAGGCTCACGGACATGACTGATCGCGTGCGGGTCGAAGTCCGGGATCAGATCGCCTACGT
Source organism: Jatrophihabitantaceae bacterium (assembly GCA_039923055.1). Classification (GTDB taxonomy): domain Bacteria; phylum Actinomycetota; class Actinomycetes; order Mycobacteriales; family Jatrophihabitantaceae; genus DASXYU01. The sequence continues at coordinate 9,377 of JBDTDN010000264.1, read as the reverse complement.
AAGCCTGGCTCGCCCGGAGAAGTACAACGGACTGGACCTGCCAATGTTGCGTGCGCTGGCCTCGGCGGCGAAGCAGATCCGCGCCGATCGCGACATTCGCGCGGTGATTCTCGCCGGTGACGGTCCGGCTTTCTGCGCAGGCCTGGATTTCGCGAGCGTCGGCAAGGACAAGCGGGGCTTTCTGCTTGCGGGGCTGAAGGTCCCCGGCCGGCTCAACCTGTTCCAGCAGGCGGTCTGGGCCTGGCGCGAACTGCCCATCCCCGTTTTGGCAGTACTGCACGGGTACTGCTATGGCGGCGGCATGCAACTCGCGCTCGCCGGGGATTTCCGATTCGCCACTGCCGACTGCGTGCTGTCGATCATGGAGGGTCAGTGGGGGCTGATCCCGGACATGACCGGCTCGGTGACTCTGCGCGAGCTCGTGCCGATGGACGTCGCAAAGCGGCTGACCATGACCGCCGAGACGTTCTCCGGAACGCGCGCCCTCGAACTTGGCCTGGTGACCGAGGTGTCTGACGACCCGCTCAAAGCCGCCGAGAGGCTTGCGGCCGAACTACTCACCCGCTCCCCCGACGCGCTTGCCGCGACGAAGAGGCTGTTGCACCGCACGTGGCATCGTGCGCCGCAGTGGGCGTTCTGGACCGAGACGGTGCTGCAGACCCGGCTGCTGAGGGGTGCGAACCACAAGATCGCCCGCAAGGCCAACCTGGCGAAGGAGCTACCTTCGTATGTGCGCCGCACCCTGCGCTGATGTGTTGATCAGCGAGCTGGCGCCAAGTGTCTGTCGGCGCGGTTGACTGTGCGATCCCAGCGTCGGGTTGATCAGTTCGATGCCAGCGTCGGGTTGATCAGTTCGATGCCTACACGGTGAATTCGAGATGTGCACGGTTGCCATGTTCACGGGCTTGCGGACGCCGTGAACTCGCGTTCGTTGCGGGGCACGGCCGGGAAACCTTTCTGCCGACGAAGCAGCATCCAGACGACCGGTGCCAACGCAATCATGACCACGAGTACGACGCCGGTGGCCAACGAACTTACCTTCAGCAGTTTCAGCGCGGACGCCAGGAGCACGAACGCCAACGCCCGCCGGATCAGCGCACCAGGCAGTCGCGTGGACAGTTGCGCACCGATCCACGCACCAGGCACCGCACCAACCAGCAACGCGCCGGTCAGCCCCAACTTGAAGTCGCCGAAAAACATGTGCCCGAGCGCGGCCGATGCGACCAACGGCACTGCCTGCAGCAGATCGGTGCCCACCAGCTCGCTCGCACGCAGCGTGGGGTACAGCAGCATCAGGGCGATGATGATCAGCGACCCGGAGCCGACGGATGTCATGCCGACGACAAGTCCACCGACGGCACCGATCGCGACGGTGGGCAGCGGACGGATCACGACTGACGGCGGCCCCACCGGATCAGGGTCACGGTGGCCATCACGGGTCCGGGCTCGTTCGGCCAGGCGCAGATACGCGCGGACAAACAGCCCGGCCGCGGCGATGATCAGCGCGACCCCGAGCGCGTGCTGGATCAGGTTCTCGACGTGCACGCCGTGCCCGAGCGCGCGGGCGATCAGCACACCGCCGAACGCGGCTGGCACCGACCCGAGGCAGAGCCACCGCACCAGGTCCATCCGGACCGTGCCGTTACGCAGGTGCACAAACGAGCCGACCGGCTTCATCACGGCGCTGGCAGCGAGATCACTGGAGACCGCGGCCAGCGGCGAGACACCGAAGAACAGCACCAGCATCGGCGTCATCAACGCACCGCCGCCCATACCGGTCAGACCGACGACAATGCCGACTACGAGCGCACCCAGCGCGAGCGTCCAGTCCATCACGGCCTCATTTTCATCTTCGGCCGTATATCTACCTAGCCGATCTTGTCTATCGTTTCAGTATAGATAAAAGTATCAGCGATCGTCCAGCTAGCCGACCGGGCGTAGTCGTCAATCAACCCATTTGGGTGCGTGAGGAGATCCAGGACAGCGCGAGCACATAACCCTCGATACCCAGCCCGACGATGACGCCGGACGCGTGCGCGGAGATGTAACTGCGGTGCCGGAAGTCCTCGCGCTTGTGGACGTTACTGATATGCACCTCGACCATCGGCGCGGTCAGCATCGCGCAGGCATCGCCCAGCGCGACCGACGTGTGCGTCAGCGCGCCGGCGTTGAGCACAACTGGGACGGACTCGTCGGCGGCCTGATGCAGCCATGCCAACAGTTCACCCTCGTGTTCGCTCTGGCGCACCTCGACATCCAGACCCAGTTCAGAGCCGCCACCGACACACAGCGCTTCCAGTTCGGCGTACGTCGTCGTGCCGTAGACCTCGGGCTCGCGGGTACCGAGCCGGCCGAGGTTGGGTCCGTTCAGGACGAATACACGGGTCATGGTGCTGATACCTCCGAGTAGGCGGCCGCGAGCACGGCCGGGTCGGGATCATCGACGGCCACGGGCTTGCCGAGACCGTCCAGCACGATGAACCGAATCCGGCTGCCCCGTGCCTTCTTGTCCACCTTCATCGTCTCCAACAGTGCGGCGAACGCATCCGGACGGTACGCGGTCGGCAGTCCCAGCGATTGCAGAATGCTCCGGTGGCGGTCGGCGGTCGCGTCGTCCAGTCGGCCCAGTAGCCGGCCGAGTGCCGCGGCATAGACCAGACCGATCGAGATCGCCGCGCCGTGGCGCCACTTGTACCGTTCGGCCCGCTCGATCGCGTGACCGAGCGTATGGCCGTAGTTGAGGATCTCGCGCAAACCCTGTTCGGTGAGATCCTCGCCGACGACGTGCGCCTTGATCCGGACGGAACGTTCGATCAGTTCCTGCTCGACCGGGTTGCCGGCCTTGCCCGCCGCCACCGGATCCGCCTCGATCAGGTCCAGGATCACCGGGTCGGCGATGAAGCCGCACTTGACGACCTCGGCGAGACCTGCGAGATAGTCGTTCGGCGGCAGGGTCTCCAGCGTGTTCAGGTCGCAGATAACACCTGCCGGGGGGTGGAAGGCACCGACCAGGTTCTTGCCACGCTCGGTGTTGATCGCGGTCTTCCCACCGACTGCCGCGTCCACCATGCCCGCCAGCGTCGTCGGGACCTGTACTACCCGGACACCACGCAGCCAGGCTGCGGCCACCCAGCCCGCGAGATCGGTGGTAGCCCCCCCGCCCAGGCCGACAATCGCATCGGAGCGGGTAATGCCGATCTGGCCGAGCACATCCCAGCAGAAGCCGGCGACCTCCAGCTTCTTGGCATCCTCGCCGTCGGGCACCTCGATCACGTGTGCCTGTAAACCCTCAGCGATCAGATCGTCGCGAACAGCCGCGGCCGTCATCGTCAACGTGGGCGGGTGGATGATCGCGACGCGGGTGGCCGCACCGAGCATCGGGCCCAGTTCGCCGAGCAGGCCGCGACCGATCAAGACCTCGTACGGCACCGCTCCTGCGACGGTAATGCCGGTCATGTTCGAGGCGCTCATTTCGGGGTCCTCTCGTGCAGCTTCGCGGCAATGTGTGCAGCCACCTGCCCGAGCGTGCGGTTCTCCGTCTGGACGGTCATGGTGGCCAACGCGGCGTACAACGGCTCGCGTTCGGTCGCGAGGGTGGCAAGGCGGCCCGGTGGATCGGCGGCGAGCAGTGGGCGGGTGCGACCGTCGCCGACCCGGATCGCCAGCGTAGGCAGCGGGGCCTGCAACAGGACGATCGGAACTGCGCTGGCCTCCAGTGCCGCCCGCGTCTTCGCCGAGAGCACCGCGCCACCGCCGAGTGCCAGCACTCCGTCGAACCGCTCGAGCGCGGTCGCTATCGCGGCCGTTTCGAGCTCGCGGAAGCCGTCCTCCCCCGCGGTCGCAAAGAGCTCGCGCACGTGCCGCCCGGTCGCTGCCTCGACAAGCTCGTCGGAATCCGCGAAAGGCACGGCGAGGATCTTGGCCAACCGACGCCCGGTGGTGCTCTTGCCCGAGCCCGGCAGTCCGATCAGGACAACCTTCACCGTCATGTCGGGGCGTCGAGTCCGCGCTCGGCCAGCCGAGACAGGTACGCCTGCGCGTTGCGACGGGTCTCGGTGATCGAGTCGCCACCGAACTTCTCCAGCACTGCCTCCGCGAGCACGAGGGCCACCATCGCCTCAGCCACCACGCCGGCCGCGGGAACCGCACAGACGTCCGAACGCTGGTTGATCGCGACGGCCGGTTCTCCCGTCGCGATGTCGACGGTCTGCAGCGCACGCGGGATCGTCGAGATCGGCTTCATTGCCGCACGAACGCGCAGCACCTCGCCAGTTGTCATGCCGCCCTCGGTGCCGCCGCTGTGGCGCGACATCCGCCGAATGACGCCATGGTCATCACGGACCATCTCGTCCTGAGCCTGCGAGCCACGCATGCGGGCCAACTCGAAGCCGTCGCCGACCTCGACGCCCTTGATCGCCTGGATGCCCATCAGCGCCGCCGCGAGCCGCGAATCGAGCCGGCGGTCGCCGTGGACGTGCGAGCCCAGGCCTGGTGGTAGCCCGTACGCCAGTACTTCCACGACACCACCGAGGGTGTCACCGGCCCGCTTGGTCTCGTCGATCTCGGCGATCATCGCCGCACTTGTGTCGGCGTCCAGGCAGCGCACCTCGGAGGCATCGACGGTGTCCTCGTCGCCGGGTTCCGGGAGGATGCCGGCCGGTGCCGCGACCGAGCCGATTGCCACGACGTGACTGACGATGTCGACGCCGAGCGCCTGCCGGATAAAGGCCTTCGCAACCGCACCGAGTGCAACGCGGGCCGCAGTCTCGCGGGCGCTGGCGCGTTCCAGGATGGGTCGCGCGTCGTCCAGGTCGTACTTCTGCATACCGGTCAGATCCGCGTGACCGGGGCGCGGGCGCGTCAGCGGGGCGTTGCGCGCCTGCTCGGCAAGTAGGTCCGGGTCCACGGGATCTGCAGCCATGACGGTTGTCCACTTGGGCCATTCGGAGTTGCCGACCCGGATCGCGATCGGGCCACCCATCGTGGCCCCGTGCCTGACGCCGCCGGTCAGCTCGACCTCGTCCTGCTCGAACTTCATCCGCGCGCCACGGCCGTAGCCCAGCCGCCGGCGAGCCAGGTCCCGACGCAGGTCAGCAGTGCTCACCTCGACGCCTGCGGGCAGTCCGTCGAGCACGGCAACAAGCGCGGGTCCGTGGGACTCGCCGGCAGTCATCCATCGCAGCACCCGGCAAGTCTCTCAGAAGCTATTGGCCCAAGAGCCAGCCGTCGGGCTCCGCGAGAGTCGCAGCGGGGCCCGGACCCCACGAACCCTGCTTGTACGGCAACGGTTTGGGCCGCGCCGCCAGCAGTGGTTCAGCCATCTTCCACACCGCGGCCAGACCGTCCGGGCGGGTGAACAGCGAACGGTCGCCGAGCAGCACGTCGTGGATCAACCGGACGTACGGCGGCAGCGGGTCGGCGTTGGCCAGCGTGGACAGCGGGATCGACGCGTTGACGACGTCGAAGACCAGAGCCGCGCCAGGCTTCTTGGCGACCAGTCGCAGATCGATCTCGCCGCTGCCCGAGAGCGTGAACGTCAGGACGTTGCCGTCCTTGGGCAGTTCTGCCAGCGCGCCCTCGGGCTCGCGCAGGATCAAGCTCACCCGCTGTCGACTTAGCGCCAGTCGCTTGCCGGTGCGCAGCAGGAACGGAACACCCCGCCAGCGGTCGTTGTCGATCCACAGTCGGGCGGCGACGAAGGTGTCCATGTCGGACTTCGGATCCACGCCGTGCAGGTCGCGGTAGCCGTCGAACTGGCCCAGCACCACCTCGGCCGGATCGATCGGCCGGAACGCGGCAATCACCTGTTCGCGCGCTGACTGAAGGTCCTCGGCAGACAAGGTCGCCGGGGGCTCCATCGCCACCTCGGCGGCAACCTGGATCAAGTGCGTCACCAGCATGTCCAGTACCGCGCCGGTCTGGTCGTAGAAGACGGAACGGTCGGTGACGCCCAGCTTCTCCGGCACATCGATCTGTACGGCCCGAATGTGCTCACCGCTCCACATCGCGTGGAACAGCCCGTTGGCAAAGCGAAGCACGTGCAGATCCTGCGTCGCCTCCTTGCCCAGGAAGTGATCGATCCGGTAGACCTGCGACTCCTCCAGGACGGAATGGACGACGTCATCAAGTTCGCGGAACGCCGAAGGGGACGTACCGAACGGCTTCTCGTATACGACTCGAGAGCCCTTGGCCAGGCCGTGTTCACCGAGGGCCTTGGTGGTCTCGGCAAAGGCGACCGGCGGGATGGCCAGGTAGTGCACCAACTGCGCGTCGACGCCTACGTGTTGTTTGGCCTCGGCGAGTACCTCGACCAGGCTGCCCGGGTCGGATGTCTCGAAGCCGCCGCCGGCAAAGCGCAGGTGCGGGCTGAACTCGTCCCAGGTCGCAGCATCGGGCTGCGGGCCGAACTGTGTAAGAGCATCGTGGAAGTGGCCGACGAAATCGATGTGCGAGATGTCCCCGCGGCCGTTGCCGACGAGCAGCCACCGCTCGGGAAGCAGACCGTGCTGGGCAAGGGTATAGAACGCGGGCAACACCATCCGCTTGGCCAGATCACCGGTTGCGCCGAACAGTACGAAGACGGTGGGGCCGGGTTTGTCGCTGTTGATCTGTTTGGTCATGGGCCCGACCTTAGAGCCGTTCGTTAAGCGAAGCGACTCACCGCAGGGTCGGCGTGATATCGAAGGCCAACACGAGCAGTGCGCCGAGGATCAGCATCGGGCCGAACGCCATCGCCGTCTTCATCGACGCGCGGCGGGTCGAGAGCAGGACGATCGCAACCAGCATGCCGAGAACGAAGCCGGCGAATATGCCGTAGTAGACATCCAGCCAGGCGAACCAGCCCAGGTAGCCGCCGAGCATCCCGCCTAGCTTGACGTCGCCGAAGCCGAACGAACGCGGCGACATGAACGCGAGCAGGAACAGGACCGCGTAGACGGCTGCGGCACCCTCGACCGCGCGCAGCAAACTGTGCCAGTCTGCACGGACGATTGCGGCGAGGGTGAGCAGGACCAGTTCGCTGCCGGCTGCCGCGAACACGAGCCGATTCGGCAGGCGATGATGCTCGAAGTCGATCAGTACGAGCGGCGTACACGTCAGGGCAAGGGCGATGAAGGCGGGCAGTAGGGCTGACGACCCCGCGACCTTGCCGCCGAGGACACCAAGGACCACTGCGACCAGAGCAGTGAGGGCAAGCCGTTGCCAACCGGTCGGACGGCCCCGCCACCAATGCACGTCCTCCCGGTCCGGGACGCTGAGTGTCAGGCGGGCAAGATAGGGCGATGCCAGCAGGCAGACCACACCTGCGACTGCGGCTCCGACGGCGGCATCTGACACGGGAGCAGAGCTTACGGCCCTAGGGTTGAGTGATGTTCGATGCGATCGTGCTCGCCGGGGGCAGTGCGAGACGGCTCGGCGGGGCCGACAAGCCGGCGCAACTGATCGCGGGCCGATCGTTGCTCGATCACGTCCTGGCGGCCGTCGATGCGGCCGATCGCATCGTCGTCGTCGGCCCGGTGCGGGCCACTGCACGGCCAGTGCGCTGGCGTCGGGAGGATCCGCCCGGCGGCGGCCCGGTTGCCGCGCTGGCAGCGGCGATCCACAGCGTGCAGGCCGAAATCGTCGTGGTGTTGGCCGCCGACCTGCCTAGAATCGCGCCCGCAGTTCCGGCGCTCGTCGCCGCGTTGCGTACTTCGTCCACCGATGCCGCCATACTCGTCGACGAAACTGGCCGCCGAAACTACCTGGCAGCGGCCTGGCGGCGGGACCGATTGGCACGCGTGATTGCTGCGTTGGCCGACACGTCCGGCGCGTCCGCCCGCTCGCTCTACGCCCGAGCCGACATCCTTGAGGTGGCCGATCCTGACGGTTGGGCGACCGACTGTGACACCTGGGACAAACTGGCCGAGGCACGCCGTCTGATCGAGAACCGGGAGCGAACATGACCAATCCATTGGACGACTGGGTGATCGAACTCGCGGAGGCGCTCGGCGTCGATGCCGCCGCGGTCGATCGGGACCTGCTGCTGGACGTCGCCCGCGACGCCGCACATGGCGTATCACGACCTGCCGCGCCGCTGACGACGTTCCTGGTCGGGTTGGCCGCCGGGAGGCGCGGTGGCAGTGCCGCGTCTGTCCGCGAAGCAGCCGAGACCGCACAACGCCTGGCCACCTGTCACACCGCCGATACCGCGTAAGAGCGATGCCCGAACCACGTGCCAGATTGCTGCCGAAGTCGATGCTGGGGGACTGACGCGATCGGTCGGCGTGGGTCCGGCTCGGTGCGTTGTTCGGCTACGCGGTGTTCCCCGTGGCGCTAGGACGCCCGCATGGTCACAGTGCTGTGAGCACCTCGGTGGCCGCCCTCTCGCCTGACCGCACCGCGCCGTCCATGTAGCCCTGCCAGTAGTCGGAGGTCTCAGTGCCGGCCCAGTGGATGCGACCAACCGGTGTCCGCAGCGCTGGGCCGTACTCGGTGAGTGTGCCGGGTCCGAAGATCGGGGTCGGCCCGCCGCGGCTCCACTGCTCGGTAGGCCAGTCCATGTCGAAGTAGTCGGTCGGTGTGAGGAACCGATCGTCCTTGAACAGGCGGGCGTACTGAGCAAGCACCCCGGCACGGCGCTGGGCGGGTGTCTTCGCCCCCCAGATCCGCTGTTGATCGCCACCGACAAACCCGGCCAGCACGCCGACGTCTCCGGCCGGCGGCGAGTTGTCGAAGGAGTACCCGACTGGGCCGCCCACAGTCAGGAACTGGCCGGTGAGACCGGCCTTGCGCCAGAACGGCGTCGGATAGACCGCCTCGACCTTCATCAACGCACCCATCGCGGTGCGTTGCATCAACTGGTCGCGAGCCGCCGGCAGCAGCGGTGCGTAGTCGATCCGACCGGCCAGCGGCGTCGGGATCGCAACCACAACCTGTTTCGCCGTCACGGTCAGGCCGTCGGCCCCGACGGTAACCCCATTCGCTGTCTGGGTGATGGTGCGGACAGGAGCGTTGAGCCGAACCCGGCTACCCAACGCTGCTGCGACGCGATTGGCTATCAGTTGTGAGCCGCCGACGAATCGGGTCTGCTGCGCGCCGCCCCGCACGTTGATCAGCCGCTCGAACGTACCGGCATTCTTGGCGTTTCCAGCCGAGGCAACGTACGCGAGGATGAACAGCATCGACACGTCTCGCGGTTCGGCACCGACCAGCGCCTGGGTGAACGGGGCCAGCAATCCGAGGATGCCCTCGGAGTTGAGCGAACTGCACCGTACCCAGGTCTCCAGTGTCTGCGCGTCGTATGTCTTGGCGCTTGCCGCAGTCCAGGGGGCGGCCGGCGGCACCTTCTTCGACAGTGCGTCGATCTGTTGACTCAGGCTGATGATGTCGAGTAGCAG
>JBDTDN010000263.1:0-3368 GCA_039923055.1 Jatrophihabitantaceae bacterium | reverse complement strand
GGTGCACAAGCGCATCATGGGGATCGAGAACGAGTACGGCGTCACGTGCACCTTCCACGGACAGCGCCGCCTCTCGCCGGACGAGGTTGCGCGCTATCTGTTCCGTCGCGTCGTCTCCTGGGGTCGTTCGTCCAACGTCTTCCTGAAGAACGGGGCCCGGCTCTACTTGGACGTCGGCAGCCACCCCGAGTACGCGACGCCCGAATGCGATTCGCTCGCGACGCTGGTCACCCACGACAAGGCGGGCGAGCGGATCCTTGAGGGCCTCGTGGTCGACGCCGAGAAGCGCCTGCACGACGAGGGGATCGCCGGTGACATCTACCTGTTCAAGAACAACACCGACTCGGCCGGCAACTCCTACGGCTGCCATGAGAACTTTTTGGTCGGCCGCCACGGCGAGTTCAGTCGGCTGGCTGATGTGCTCATCCCGTTCCTGGTGACGCGACAACTGATCTGCGGTGCCGGCAAGGTGCTGCAGACGCCACGTGGTGCGGTGTACTGCCTGAGCCAGCGGGCCGAGCACATCTGGGAGGGCGTCTCCTCGGCGACGACCCGAAGCCGCCCGATCATCAACACCAGGGACGAGCCGCATGCCGACGCTGAACACTACCGACGCCTACATGTGATCGTCGGCGACTCGAACATGAACGAGTCGACGACCATGCTGAAGCTCGGCTCGGCCGATCTGGTGTTGCGGATGATCGAGCACGGCGTCACGTTCCGGGACCTCACGTTGGAGAACCCGATCCGGGCGATCCGGGAGATCAGCCATGACCTGACCGGAACCCGTACGGTCCGGCTCGCGGCGGGCCGGACGGCGACCGCGTTGGAAATCCAGCGTGAGTACTACACCCGCGCGGTGGACTTCGTCGACCGCGAGAGCGACGACTTGCCGGCCAAGCGGGTTCTGGAGCTCTGGGGACGGACCTTGGATGCGGTCGAGGAGCAGGATCTGTCCAAGATCGACCGCGAGATCGATTGGGCGACGAAGTTCCAGTTGATCGAACGTTACCGGGGCAAGCACGATCTGACGCTGTCCTCGCCGCGCGTGGCCCAACTCGACCTCGCCTATCACGACATCTCCCGCAGCCGCGGCCTCTACTACCTGCTGCAGCGCCGTGGTGCCGTCGACCGGATCACTACGGACCTGGCCGTCTTCGAGGCCAAGAGTGTGCCGCCGCAGTCCACGCGAGCGAAGCTGCGCGGCGATTTCATCAAGCGGGCGCAGGAGAAGCGCCGTGATTTCACCGTCGATTGGGTGCACCTGAAGCTGAACGACCAGGCACAGCGGACGGTGTTGTGCAAGGACCCGTACCGCAGTGTTGATGAACGGGTCGAGAAGCTCATCGCATCGATGTGAACGAGCACAAGCGCGCCGCCGCGCCCCGCAGGCGTATGAGCATTAGTTTCGAGGACATGGCCGCCAGACGCGCAGAGCGACTCGTCAACTTGGTGATCTGCCTGCTTTCCACGCGGCAGTTCCTCACCGCCGAACGGATCCGTGGCGCTGTGCCCGGCTACGAGCGCAGCGACGGGTCCACCGCGGCCGACGAGGCGTTCAAGCGGATGTTCGAACGCGACAAGGCCGAACTGCGTGAATTGGGCATCCCGCTGGAGACCGGCCGCAGCAGTCACTTCGACAGCGAGGACGGCTACCGGATCAGCCGCCGCGATTACGAGTTGCCGCCAATCGAGTTCGATGCGGCCGAGGCCGCCGCCGTAGGTCTGGCCGCTCGGCTCTGGCGTTCAGCGACGCTCGGCGAGGCGGCCCGGTCGGCGCTGCTCAAGCTGCGTGCGGCCGGCACCGACATCCGGACTGCAGACACCCCAGGCGCTGTTCCGCACATCGACGCGAGCGACCCGGGTCTGCCGACGCTGCTTGAGGCGGCCCGCGTCCGCCAAGCCGTGAGCTTCGACTACGCGAAGTCCGGATCGCAGGGGACTGAGCGCCGCACGCTCGAGCCGTGGGGCGTGTTGTCCTGGCGTCGTCGGTGGTATGTCGCCGGGCTGGATCGTGACCGCGATGAGCCGCGCACCTTCCGGCTGTCCCGCGTCCAGGGCAAGATCGAGATTGTCGGTGGGCCGGGTGCGTTCGTGCGCCCAGAAAAGATCGATCTGCTCGAGATGGTCGTCGGCCGGGCACCAGAGGACACCACGCTTGCGCGGGTGCGCGTTATCGGTGCAGGCGCCGGTCAGTTGCGTCGGCTCGCCGATTCGGAGATCGACGGGGTGCTCACTATCAGCTTCACCGACCCGCAGTGGTTCGCCCGACAGATCGCGAGCGCCGGCGCGGACGTCGTAGTGCTCGAACCGACCGAACTCATCCAGGCAACCGTCGAACGGCTCGCCCTCGCGGCAGGGGTTGGTCGATGACCGCGCCGGAGCGACGTCTGCCGCGGTTGCTCGCACTGGTGCCGTATCTGATCGCGCATCCAGGCATCGCCGTCGACGAGGCGGCGACGGACTTCGACGTCACACCGGCACAGCTTCGTAAGGACCTCAGCCTGTTGTGGATGTGCGGGCTGCCCGGCCACACGCCGGGGGATCTGATCGACCTCAGCTTCGAAGGCGACACCGTCTCGATCATCTTCGACGCTGGAATGTCGCGACCGCTGCGGTTGACGGCCCAGGAGGCACTGGTTCTTGTCGTGGCACTGCGGGCACTGGCGGAGGCGCCCGGGTTGACGGACACCGACGCCGTACAGCGCGCTCTGGCAAAGGTCGAGACAGCTGCAGGCGGAACTGTGAACGACGTGACCGTCACGGTGGCACTGGATGAGGCGACCCGGCTGACCCCCTTGCTGCAGAAGGCCGTGGAGGATCAGCGGGCCGTCGAGTTGCGGTACTACACGGCTGCGCGCGACGCGACGACCGAGCGGATCGTTGATCCGCTGCGGACCTTTGAGATGGACGGCCACAGCTATCTCGAGGCATGGTGCCGACAGGCTGAAGGCCTGCGGATCTTCCGTGTCGATCGTATCGAACACGCCCAGGTGTTGGACGAAGCGGCGCGCGCTCCGGTGGACCTCGAATTGCGCGATCTGGCCGACGGGGTCTACCAGCCTGCCGCCGAGCACCTGCTCGCCGTCCTGAGCCTTTCACCGTCCTATGCGTGGGTTGCGGACTACTACCCGATCGAGTCGGTCGAACAGACCGGGACGGGCCTGCAGGTCAGCCTGCGGGTGTCCGAACCCACCTGGGTCCGCACCCTCGTGCTCGGCTCGGGCGGACAGGTGGCGGTGCTGTCCCCGCAGTGGCTGGCCGATGGCATCCGCGACGAGGCGGCGACCGCACTGGCTGCGTATCCGGCACAGTAGGGTTTGCGTGTGATTGCGGTGCTGGCGTGGGTGATAGCGGCGCTTTTCGCT
>JBDTDN010000262.1:0-3056 GCA_039923055.1 Jatrophihabitantaceae bacterium | reverse complement strand
GAGATCGAGGTCGGGACGACACCGGTTTGGTAGAACGGTTGTGGGAACAGTTGGCTCGTCCCACCGCCACCGCCGGAGCTGTACGTACCGGGCGGTGCCGGCGCCCAGGCACCGTTGGTGAGCAACGAGTAGGCGCTCTGCCAGCCGTACTCACCGACCCATTGACCGTGGTTGCCGATCTCAAGGCTGGTGCCACCGACGCCAGTCACGTACGGCAGGTCCGCGGGGAACTCGGCGGTCTTGGACGCCAGGTCCGTGCCGCCGGCGGTGTGGTCGCCGCTGTCGCCAGAGGAGAAGTTGACCGTGATGCCGGTCAGCGCCGCCTCCGTGGAAAACTGCTGGTAGAAGTCGATGTAGGACTGGCCGAGGTCAGCCACGTCATCGATTCCGTCGGTCCATGAGTTGGTGATGATGTCCGCGACGTGGTTGTCGATCGTGCTTGCCCAAGCATCATCGAGGCCGCTGGAGCAGTCGGCACCGGCGACGTAGATGATCTTGGCACCGGGGGCCATCGCGTGCACAGCCTCGACGTCCAGGGTCTCCTCGCCGTACCAGCCGTTGCCACCGCACTCGTCAACGAGACCGTAGCCGTCAGCACCTGGCGTGAACTGGGTGAACTGACCCTTGGTGAACCGTGGCTGGCCATGCAGCTGGCTGTACCGGTTCGCGTCCTGCAGGATCGTCGGCGCTGCATAAGCGTCGGTGATCGCGACGGTCACGCCCTTGCCGGTGACCCCCCTCTTGAGCAGGGACGTCTCGCCGTACGCAGCCTGTAGTTGCGCGGGTTGGTAGCCACACACTGCGTAGGTCTGCTTCTTGCCGTAGGCCTTCGGCAACGTGGTGGCGGTCTTCTGCCCGTAATACGCGGAGCAGGGTTGGACGCCGTAACGGGCGCCGGTCGGCGGGCCGGGAAGGGTGTCGGCCGGAGTCTTGAGCGAAGTGCCCTGATCGACCCCGAGCACTCCGTTCACTGCACTGGTGACCACGGCGGGCGTGTTGCTGGGCAGCGACAGCGCGGTCGCGTTGGCGCGGACCGTCTTGCCCTGCAGTTCGTAGTTGTTCAGGCTCGTTGCGAAGGTCTTCTCGATTTGGGCAGCGGTGCCGCTTGCCTGGACGTACATGCCGCTCGGCAAGGTGCTGCTGACCGAAAAGCCCTGCGTCCGCAGCCAACTCTGCACGGCCGACACATCGGACTTGGCGGGCGCGTACTGAGCGTTGAACTGGGCGTTGGACAGCCAGTCGCCGTAGCTGGCGCTGTGCGGGTCGGACAGCGCCTGGATCTGAGCGCTGGCGCGGTCCGCGTTGCGCATGTTGAGTAGGACGCCGAAATGGACCGTCGAACTCTGGGCGGTACTTCCGACGTCGCGTGCCTGATGCAGCCACTGCGGCGTGCTACCGGGCAGGGTGTGCCGTCCGGGTGTTGCCGGCGCGGCTGAGGCCTGTGGAGCGACGGCTGTGATGGCACATGCCGTCCCTACCGCTACCAGGCCACTGATGATGCGCGTCCTACGTGTTCTGGACACGTGCATGCGAACCCTCCAGTGAGAGGTTGATGGGATGAGCTGAGCCAACTCTGTATAGGGGTATTTGGTCAAGAGGTACTAAAGGTCAATTTTTGTCGATAATGTCTGAGTGGTCTCCACGCGTGCCCGGCGCTGGCTCAGGGCTGTGCAGGACGGGCGTGCGCGCGCACCCAGGCGTGCATCGCGATCCCTGCCGCGACGCCGGCATTGATCGAGCGCGTCGATCCGTACTGCGCGATCGAGCAGACGATCGAACATGCTGCGCGAGCCTCGTCGGTCAGCCCGACGCTCTCCTGCCCGAACAGTAGTAATGCCTTACGCGGCAGGGGGGTTGTCTCGATGGGGACGGCACCGGGCAGGTTGTCGATGCCGATGATCGTGAGGTCTGCGGCATGCGCATGCTCGACCAACTCGGGGACATCTGACACGTGGACGATGTGCTGGTAACGGTCGGTTACCATCGCGCCGCGTCGGTTCCAACGGCGCCGACCGACGATGACGACTTCTCGTGCCAGGAAGGCGTTCGCCGTGCGGACGATCGTGCCGATATTGCGGTCGTGGTGCCAGTTCTCGATCGCGACGGCGAACTCGTGCCGGTGTAGGTCCAGGTCGGCGACGATCGCGTCCAACAGCCAGTAGCGATACCGATCGATGACGTTGCGGCGATCCCCGTCGCGCAGCAGCTCCGGGTCCAGGTGCGGATCGTCGGGCCACGGTTGCGGATGCGGCCCGACGCCGACTTCGAGGTCCGGCGTGGGATCAGCTGGCCAGCCCTCGTCGCCGCTGGCGTCGCCCACCTCAACCCCCCATGATCAACGGAGCTGAAACGTCCACCAGCGACCGAAACCCTCTGTTGATCACCGGGGGTCTGGACTCAGGACAGGCCCAGATCGTCGAGCGTGTACGCCGCCCGGTACTCCAGGCCGGCGGACTCGATCGCCGCCTGGGCGCCGCGGTCGACGATCACGGCGACACCGACGACGTCCGCACCGGCCGCACGCAGTGCCTGGACCGCCGTCAGCGGCGATCCGCCAGTGGTCGAGACGTCCTCCACGACCAGCACTCGACGACCGGAGACCGATGGCCCTTCGACCCGCTGCTGCATGCCGTGCTTCTTCTCGGCCTTGCGGACGACGAAGGAGTCGACGGTGCCGGCCGAGGCTTGCATGATCGATGTCCCGACCGGGTCGGCGCCTAGGGTGAGACCACCGGCAGCGTCGTACGTCCAGTCTGCGGTGAGCTCACGCAGGACCCGTCCGACGAGCGGACCAGCCACACGGTGCAGCGTGATCCGGCGCAGGTCGATGTAGTAGTCCGCCTGCAGGCCCGAGGAGAGCGTCACCGCACCGTGCACCACGGCGAGGTCCTTGATCAGTTGCAATAGCTGGTCGCGATCGGTCACCGCTGCAGCCTAGCCGCGCGCTGAATACCCCCTTCACCCACCAGAGGGTGGTGAAGGGGGTATTCACGACGCTCAGGTCCTGCGGGATTTGGCCTTGCCACGCGGGCGTACCGGTTCAGCGTCCTTGGTCA
>JBDTDN010000261.1:0-4410 GCA_039923055.1 Jatrophihabitantaceae bacterium | reverse complement strand
TGCAGAAAGATCCACTGCGTCCAGCGGTAGTACTCCGGATCTGTCGTGGCCAGTGACCGGCGCCGGTCATGGCCCAGGCCCAGGCGGCGCAACTGTTTGGTGAACGTGACCATGTTCGCGTCGGTGGTCGTTCGGGGGTGCTGTCCGGTCTGCACGGCGTACTGCTCAGCGGGCAACCCGAACGCGTCGAAGCCCATCGTGTGCAGGACGTTCTCTCCCCGCATCCGCAGATACCGGGCGTAGACGTCGGTGCCGATGTAGCCCAACGGGTGGCCGACGTGCAGACCCGCGCCGGACGGATACGGGAACATGTCCAGCACGTAGGAGTGCGGCCGGATCGCGAACGCGCCGAAGCCCTCGGCCAACGGACCGGACGGGTTGGGGGCGTTGAACGTGCCCTCGGCTTCCCAGCGGTCCTGCCACGCCGTCTCGATCGAGTCCGCAAGCGCAGCGGTGTACCGGAACGGCGGGGCGTCCTCGGCTGCTGCTGCTGGGTTCTGGGCGGTGCTCATTGCGTGCTCCCTCATCGTTCACCTGTTCCGGACAGACGAAGAGCCCCTGCAGTCCCCCGACCCAGACACCGGACCAGGGACTTCGCGCAGAGGCTCCGCCGCACGTACGCCGTAACCGGCGATCAGTGCGGCCTTCTAAGAAGCAGGCGCCCGATCTTCATACTCGCAGGATACCGCTCGCGCCGATATCGGCTGCAGTTCGTCTGCTGTTTCCGGTGCTCGCCCCGCGCCCGTCGTCCGTCGCCGCCAAGCGCGGGGGCACCGGCCTTTGACTCTAGGCGCCGACCAGAAGGTAGACAGGACTCAAACACTGTGGCGTCGCTCACCGTTCGATCGGGAGTGCTTCCACCAACGACGCGAGCAGCCCCCATCGGCTCAAGCGTCGGCGTCGGCGGCGTCGTCCGTCGCCAGTGGCAGCGGTGCCACCAACCCCGGCGCTCCGATGTTGTGCGCGCGAAGCCGCCAGATGGGTACGCCATCGTCGTGGTGGTCAACTGCAAGCTCGGACCAGTGGCAGTTGGCGAGCGGACCCAGCACGTGCACCCGTTGCGACATTCCTAGCAGCGCCGAGCACAACGCCATCGCGGTCGCGCTGTGGGTCACGAGCACGGCCGTCTCGACCTCGGGCAACTCCTCGAACGCCGCTCGGGCCCGCTCGGCGACCTGCTCACGCGACTCGCCGCCACGGCCACTGACGTCGCGGCCGGAGATCCAGTCGGCGAACTCGTCCGGGAACCTCTGCTCGACATCCTCGCGGGACAAACCCTCCCAGTGGCCGAGCGAACGTTCGCGCAGCCTGGGCTCGGCAAGCACCGACAGCCCCGTCACGTCGGCAATCGGCGTGGCCGTCTGCATCGAGCGGATCAGGTCCGAGCTGACCAGGATGTCCGGGTGCAGCGCCGCCACCAGAGCGGCCACCTCGTACGCCTGAGCGCGGCCGACCTCGTCCAACGGTGGGTCGGCCTGGCCCTGAAACCGACGCTCGGCATTCCAGGCGGTCCGTCCGTGCCGCAGCAAGAAGAGCTTCATTGATCTACACCTGGCAAGGTTCACCTCCCACTAGCGGGGGAGCCCATCGCGTTGTGGCTGGACATTCGAGCCGTCGTCGAATGGGATGAAGGGGCAGTCCTTCCAGAGGCGTTCGAGGGCGTAGAAGACCCGCTCCTCCGCGTGCTGGACGTGCACGACGACGTCGCCGTAGTCCAGTAGCACCCAGCGACCGTCCTTGCGGCCTTCACGCCGGATCGGCTTGGCGTCGGCGCGGCGAGCCTGTTCCTCGACCTCGTCGACGATTGCCTGCACCTGACGCTCGTTGTTGCCGGTCACGACGACGAACACGTCGGTGATCGCGAGCCGGTCACTGACATCGATCAGGACGATGTCGGTGGCGAGCTTGTCGGAGGCGGCGCGGGCGGCGACCAGAGCAAGGTCGCGGGCGTGGTCGGTGGCAGTCATGGGGTAATCACAACGCCTCAGCCTACGGGTCGGTAGAGCCGGTGCTTGCTGATGTACTGCACGACCCCGTCCGGAACGAGATACCAGACCGGTCTGCCGTTCTGCACGCGTTGTCGGCAGTCGCTGGAGGAGATCGCCATTGCTGGAACATCCAGCAGCGTGACCGAATCCGACGGCAGGTGTTCGGCAGACAGTTCATAGCCGGGGCGCGTGACGCCGACGAATTGCGCCAACTGCAAAGCGTCCTGCGAGTCCTTCCACGACAGGATCTGGCCTAGTGCGTCGGCACCGGTGATGAAGAACAGTTCGGCCCCCGGCAGTTGCGCCGCTATATCGCGGATGGTGTCGACGGTGTATGTCGGTCCCTCCCGGTCGATGTCTACGCGGCTGACCCAGAACCGCGGGTTGGACGCGGTCGCGATCACCGTCATCAGGTAGCGGTGCTCAGCCGTACTCACCTGACGCTCGGATTTCTGCCACGGCTCGCCGGTCGGGACGAAGATGACCTCGTCCAAGTCGAACAGCGTGGCCACCTCGCTGGCCGCGACCAGGTGACCGTGGTGGATCGGGTCGAACGTACCGCCCATGATCCCGACCCGCTGCGTGCCCTGCGCCATAGCCAGATCCTAGGCGGCTCACCACCCCGCGTGACGGTTCCCGTGATCAGGAAGACGGCATACCGATGTCGCTCGGCGCGAGTACTACCAGTGGACGCCGCGGAGGATATGCGCGAACGCGACGCTCTCGGTGGACGGCTGGTCCTGCTTGGGCGACGGTCGATCGGCGGTGCCCTTCGCCGCGTGCGAGTCCGGGAAGATCTTGTAGCCCGCGTTCAGGATGACGTCCACTCCCCGCGGCGCGATCTGATAGGCCAACTCGCCGGCGTTGCCCAGCGCAGTGCCGACCTTCTTCGGCTTGCGGATCATCGCCTTGCAGATCATGTCCGCGGCCTCGGTGGGTGACATCGTCGGGAACCGGTCGTACATCTTCGTCGGCGCGATCATCGGCGTACGGACCAGCGGCATGTGAATCGTGGTGAGGTGCACGCCGTCGTCGATGACCTCCGAAGCGATGCAGCGGCTGAACGCGTCCAGCGCCGCCTTCGACGCGACATAGGCCGAGAACCGTGGGGTATTCGTCTGCACGCCGATCGAGCTGATGTTGATGATGTGGCCGCCCTTGCGACCGTCCGGTGCGGGTTGGCGCATGATCGGCAGCAGGGTCAAGATCAGCCGCACGCAGCCGAAGTAGTTCAACTGCATCGTCCGCTCGAAGTCGTGGAAGCGGTCGTAGGACAGCGAGATCGAGCGACGGATCGAGCGGCCAGCATTGTTCACCAGTACGTCCACGCGGCCGTACTCCTGCAGTACCTCCTTAGCCATCCGCTCGATGTCGTTCATGTCCGACAGGTCGCAGCGGTGCACGAACGCCGTCCCGCCGAGGTCAGCGATCTCGACCCGCGTCTGCTCCAACTTTTCAGCACCTCGCGCCACGAGAATGACCCGGCCGCCCGCGGCGCCCACCCGCAGGGCGGTCGCGCGTCCGATCCCGGACGAGGCACCGGTGATCATCACGGTCTTGCCCTTGATCGCGCGGGCCAGCGCCTTGTCCTTGCGACGGTCCGGGCTGTACGTCCGCTCCCAGTACTCCCACAGCGTCTGCGCGTAGCTGGCCAACGGCGGGACCGTGATCCCGGTACCGGCCAGCGCCGCCTCGGCCTTGGTCGAGTCGAACTTGGTCGGGTAGGTCAGGTACGCGAACATCTCACGCGGAATGCCGAGCTCGGCCAGCGCCAGGTCGGTGATCTGCTTGGCCCCCGGCAGCTTGGACACCGTCGAGGCCAGGCGTACCGGCAACGCGTCCAGCAACCGTGCGTCGATGTTGATCACTGGACCGGGTGCGCCTGCGGCCTTGGTCAGGACCTTCATCAACCCGGCCACCGTCAGCGGCTTCGGGTCAGTCAGGCTGAACGCCTGTCCGTCCAGGCCCGGCTGGTGCGCGATGTGGTCCATGGCCTTCGCGACGTAGTCGACCGGGACGAGGTTGATCTGCCCGCCCTCGACGCCGATGCCCCGCAGCCAGGACGGGACGATGCCGCGCAGCCGCTGGATGGCTCGGAAGAAGTAGTACGGTCCGTCGACCTTGTCGATCTCACCGGTCTGGCTGTGCCCGACGACGGCGGCCGGGCGGTAGACCCGCCACGGCACGCTGCACTCGTTGCGGACGACGGCCTCGGCCTCGTGCTTGGTGGCGTAGTACGGGTTGTGCTCGACGTCTCGGGCCTCGTCGAACATGTCCTCGGTCCACGTGCCCTTGTACAGGCCGGCCGCCGCGATCGAGCTGACGTGGTGGAAATGCTCGGCGTGGACTGCCTCGGCCAACTGGACCGCGTGCCTGGTGCCTTCGACGTTCGCGACCCGTTGGCTGTCGGCGTCGGCGGTGA
>JBDTDN010000260.1:0-4498 GCA_039923055.1 Jatrophihabitantaceae bacterium | reverse complement strand
CCAGTTGTGAGCTCGGGTCGGTCTCGGTCTCGGTCTCGGTCGCTGGTGATTCGCTCGCTACGTCAATATCGCTCACGTTATCGAATTCCTTTCAACACTTTCGGATTCCGCCACCTCAGCTGACCGGGGGCGAGGTTGTGGGTGCGACTACTCAGCGGCGCTTCTTCTTCGCCTGGCCAGGTCGCTTCGCGGCTGGACGGTTGCCCTGCAGACGATTGGGTCGCTGCCCGGGTCGCGGCGGTCCAGCCGCGGCGGTGTGGCCCTCGGACGGGCCGCTGTCGACATCGACGGCCGCACCCGACTTGGCCGGCTTGGCCAAATTGATGCCGGGACTGCCGCCTCTGACTGGCTTGACGGGTCGCTGGCCAGGTTTGGGCGCCAAACTCTTGCCCACCACGCCGATCTCCTTGGGCTTGAAGTCATCGTGCGGGTGGTACTTGTTCACGTAGAGCTGCTGGGACATCGTCCAAGTGTTGCTGGTGAACCAGTACAGCAGGACACCGAGCGGGAAGAACAGGCCCGAGCCGAGCGTGCCCACTGGGACCAGGTACAGCATCGCCTTCTGAATAAGGGCGGCCGTACCCTCCGGCTGGACCGGATTGCCCGCGCGCACCAATCGTTGGGTCATGTACGTCGCGCTGGCACTGATCAGCACGAGGATCAGGATGACCGTAATCGTGACGCCACGCTCGCCACCGAGCTTGGCAATCTGCGCAGGCGCATCGGTCAACCGACCGGCGAGCGGTGCGCCGAACAGCTTGGACTTGGCCGCGCTGAGCGTCTCGGTCGGTGTGAAGGAGTACAGCGAGTTCCGAGGATCTGAGGGGAGCCGGTCCACGGAGTTCGCCAAGTGGCGCAGCACGTGGTACAGGCCGATGAAGACGGGAAACTGGAGGAACATCGGCAGGCAACCAGAGATCGGGTTGAACCCCTGCTCCTGTTGCAGCGCCATCAATTCGCGCTGCATCGCGGCCTTGTCGTTCTTGTACTTCTTGCGGAGTGCTTGCATCTGCGGCTGCATCTTGGACATATGCCGCTGATACTTGATCTGCTTGATAAACAGCCGGAACAGCAGTAGCCGCGCGGTGATGACCAGGAAAATGACCGACAGGGCCCAGTTCAGGCCGCCGTTGGGGTCCAGGCCGACCAGGTTGAACAGGTGGTGCCACTGCAGCAGCACCCACGACACGGCCGTGTACAGGAAGTTGAGCACTCAAAGACTCCTAGGCAACCGGTCGCGCGGACCGGGTGGCGACAACGGACTGGCGTCCACGTTCAGAAACGAGTGGCGGAACCGGGTCGTGCCCACCGGCATGGAACGGGTGGCAGCGCAGCAGTCGTCGTAGCGCCAGCCATGAACCGCGGGCCAACCCGAATCGTTCGATCGCTTCGGCGGCATATGCGCTGCACGTCGGCGTATAACGACACGAGGGCGCGAAGGCGGGGCTGATATAGCGGCGGTAGAAGCCGATCACTGCCAGAACCAACCGAGCAGGCCGGCGCATCAGGACTTTGCCAGTCTGGCCAGCGCACGATCCAGATCCGCGCCCAAGGCGTGCGAGGTCGCGGTGGCCGCGTCGGGAAGCGCCCGAACGACCAGACCCGACCCCGGAGCCATGGCGGCCAGTCGCTCAGCAAGCTGTGCCCGAAGTCGACGACTAACGCGATGCCGCACGACACTGCCGCCGACACTCTTGCCCACAACGAGCCCCACCAGAGCGGGACCAGTGGAGATCGCATCGTGCCGGTGCACAACAACCGAACCGTTACGGGTACGCAAACCTGCCCGAACGACTGTGGTGAAGTCGGTCGAGCGCCTCATCCGATGTGCTGATGGCAACACGGAGCGGTAGACCGGTGTCGGCTCAGGCCGACAGTTCGCTACGCCCCTTGCGGCGCCGGTTGCCAAGGATGGCGCGGCCGGCGCGCGTACGCATCCGCAGCCGGAAACCGTGCTTCTTCGCCCGGCGGCGGTTGTTCGGCTGGTAAGTGCGCTTGCTCACGGTCTGACTCCATCGTTCTCGAAGATCTCACTGCCCGTCCCGAGTGGCCGCGTGGGTGCGACCTGCAGCCCAGAACATCGCCGGCAGGGCATACTGAAGCAGCCAGACCTCACCGGACGAGCTTTACGGTACGGATCACGACGGCTGCAGGTCAAACCGGCAGCAGGACGAACCCGGCAGGCTAGCCCACGTTTCCACCATAAATTGCACGACACGCCGACGCATCTTGTCCGGCGGCCCTCGACGCTGTTAGGTTCCCCCATCGTGTCACCCGCTGTTGCGGGACTTCTGGCGCGTAATAGCCGGGTGGGTTCTGCGTACACAGTCTGTGGAGAACTCTGTGGATTTCGTGTCGGCAACGGTGCGTGACATTGTGATCAGGCCAGCTGCACCGCAGTTCGATCGAGCACTTGGAGTGGATCCGATCCGTGGACGACCGATCAGAACTGCTCACAGTCTGGGACCGCGCCAAGGCACGCTTCAGTGAGGACACCATCCGGCCGCAGCACAAGGCCTGGATCAGTCTGACCCGTCCCTTAGGTCTGATCGAGGACACCGCACTACTGGCCGCACCCAACGAATACGCCAAGGACTACCTCGAAAAGCAGCTCCGACCGTTGATCGCCTCGGTCCTCAGTGACGAGTTCGGTCGGGAGATCCGCGTCGCAGTCACGGTCGATGACAGTGAGCCCGAGCGCGACCTGGCGATCGCCGAACCGCCGACACCTGACCTTGATGACGGCGACGACGACGAACCCGAGGAATGGACGCCTCGCCGGGTCGCACCGAGTTGGAGTGGCTCCGGCCGCAGCGATACGGCCGCGCACCTGAACCCGAAGTACACGTTCGACACCTTCGTCATCGGACACGGCAATCGGTTCACCCACGCGGCGGCTGTCGCTGTTGCCGAGGCACCGGCACGGGCGTACAACCCGCTGTTCATCTACGGCGACTCAGGACTCGGTAAGACCCACCTGCTCCACGCGATCGGGCACTACGCCCAACGGTTGCTGCCGGGGCTGCGTACTCGCTACGTCTCAAGCGAGGAGTTCACCAATGACTTCATCAACTCCGTCCGCGACGACAAGATGCAGGCATTTCAGGCTCGTTACCGTTCGGTCGACCTGCTGTTGATCGACGACATCCAATTCTTGGAGCGGGCCGAGCGGACCCAGGAAGAGTTCTTCCACACGTTCAACACGCTGCACAACGCCAACAAGCAGATCGTGATCAGCTCGGACAAGTCGCCACGCCAACTGAACTCCCTTGAAGACCGGTTACGGACCCGCTTCGAATGGGGGCTGATCAGCGACGTGCAAGCGCCGGACCTAGAGACCCGCATCGCGATTCTCCGCAAGAAGGCCGCGCAGGACGGGATGAACCTTCCGCCGGAGGTGCTGGAGTTCATCGCATCGAAGATCCAGAGCAACATCCGCGAGCTTGAGGGTGCCCTCATCCGCGTCACCGCGTTCGCGAACCTCAATCGTCAGGTCGTCGAGATGCCGCTGGTCGAGGCGGTACTGAAGGACCTGATCAGCGAGTCCGACACCCCTGAGATCACCGCGGCCATGATCATGGGAGTGACGGCCGAGTATTTCGCCATCTCCATCGATGATCTGACCGGACAGTCCCGCAGCCGAGTACTCGTCGGCGCTCGGCAGATGGCTATGTACCTGTGCCGAGAACTGACCGACCTGTCCCTGCCACGCATCGGGGAGAAGTTCGGCAACCGCGATCACACCACTGTCATGCACGCCGAGCGAAAGATTCGCGCACAAATGGCCGAAAAACTGACCGTGTACAACCAGATCGCAGAGCTCACCAGCCGCATCAAGGTCCGCGCTCGTACATGATCACCGTCGAGAACGTCCCACCCGGTACACACCCTGTGGGTCAAACTGTGGAGATCTCGGTCGGACATGTGGATTTCGCTCTGCGGACGGTCCGAATCCACCTCGCCAAGACTGACACCCTTGTAGTTCGATGGGGTACGTCCACAGGCACTCGCCAGACAAACGCTAGCCTGCATGCAGTTATCCCCATCATCCACACCTGCGAAGACGATGGACGATGAGAGATATTCAATGAAGGTCAACGTCCAGAGCACTCACCCGGTGGAATCTGGGGACAACTCCCAGACGTCCCCACCGTATGCACCCCCTTTGGAGGCACGATGAAGTTCCGGGTCGAACGCGAGGCGTTGGCCGATGCCGTCACGTGGGCGGCGCGAAGCTTGTCAACGCGTCCGACCATGCCTGTGCTCGCTGGCTTGCTGCTGTCGGTCGAATCGGACCAACTGACGATCTCCGGCTTTGACCTGGAAGCCTCGACTGAGGTCGACCTGGACGTCACTTCAGGTGAGGACGGTCGGGCGCTGGTCTCGGGCCGATTGCTCGCTGACATCACCAAATCACTCCCGCCACACCCGGTGGACTTCGCCGTCGACGGCACGCGTTTGACGATTTCCTGCGGTTCGACCAGATTCACGCTGCCAA
>JBDTDN010000259.1:0-6691 GCA_039923055.1 Jatrophihabitantaceae bacterium | reverse complement strand
GCGGCAAGCACTGCCAGCCCGCACCCGACGGACGACTGCCGCGTCGAACCGCCGGCCACGACCTTCGCCTCCGGAACCAGCTCGCCGGCACGCTCGACCAGCGCGGCCGGTGCTACAACGACGACGTCCCGAACCGCCTCAAGCGCGACAAAGCGCTCCGCCGCATGTTCCAGCAGGGTCCGTCCACCGACGCGGACGAACGCCTTGGGAACGTCGGCACCGAGCCGCGACCCGGACCCGCCGGCAACAAGAATGGCGGCGACGATGCGTACATCGTCAGCCGCCATTCCGGACGTTTCTGTGCTCAGGCGACGGCCTCGGCCAGCACCTCGTCGAGCACGATCTCGGCCTTGTCCTCGTTGGTCCCCTCGGCGAGCGCGAGCTCGCTGACCAGGATCTGCCGGGCCTTGGCCAGCATCCGCTTCTCGCCGGCCGACAGGCCACGATCGCGGTCACGACGCCAGAGGTCGCGGACGACCTCTGCAACCTTGTTCACATCACCGGAGGCGAGCTTCTCACCGTTGGCCTTGTAGCGACGCGACCAGTTGGTCGGCTCCTCGGTGTGCGGTGCACGAAGCACCTCGAACACCTTGTCCAGACCCTCCTGGCCAACCACATCGCGAACGCCCACGATCTCGGCGTTCTCGGCCGGTACCAGTACCGTCAGATCACCCTGCGCAACCTTGAGCCGGAGGTATGTCTTCTTGACGCCCTGCAGCAGTCGCTCTTCGATCGCTTCGATCAGAGCCGCGCCGTGATGCGGGTAAACAACGGTCTCGCCGACCTTGAAAGTCATGTGTTCGAGCCCCTTTCCACTACCTCTAGGGTAACACGCAGCACAGTCATATTCTCCGGCCAGTAGTTCGAATATCCCGTTGTGGACGGGCCATTCGACCTGTTCCGCGCCCGGATCGGGCAGCCGGAGAGCAGCACATGCCGCGGCCTCGCTAGGCTGTGGTCCGGTCGTGTGCACCCGTACCGGCACCATCCGCGCGGGACCGAAGGAACGGCTCAGAACCGACAGGGAGTTGACGTGACAGCACAGCCAGCGAAGGTACGCCGCATCGGCGTGGGACTGGTCGCTATCTGCGCCACACTGCTCACTTCCGCCTGCGCGACGGGCCAGGACGCCGCGACCTCCGAGCAGGTGCCGGCCATCGACGGGACGTCGGCCACCGCCGGAGCAATGCAGGTCCACGCCCTCGCGCTGAAGGCCTCCGACGGCCCGTCCTACCCACTCGGTAGTGATGCCGAACTGACCTTCGTCGTGGTCAACACCGGAACGACGGACGACACCCTGACCGGGATCACGTCGACCGCGTTCACCTCGTCGGCGCTGTACAAGGACGCTGCTGACGCGACCGTCGTGGCCGCCGCGGCCAACCAGCCGTCCACGTCAGCTCCCTCCGCCACCGCCGCCCCGGCAGGCTCGACGTCGCCCACTGATTCAGCTTCGCCGACCGGTACCACCGAATCGGCTTCGGCCCCGGCCGCACCGATTTCGGCCCCGGCCGCACCGACAGCGATCACCACCGGACTCACGGTTGCCGCCGGTCTGACCCAGGCGTGCGGGCTAGGCGCCGACCAGCCGGTATGGCTGCTGACCGGCCTGATCAGCGGACCCACCGGTACGACGGCCAGCCCGTCCCCGCTGTTCCCCGCCGGGACGGTGTCGGTCACCTTCACCTTCGCCAAGGCAGGTACGGTCACGGTCCCGGTCCCGGTCCAGCTACGGGATGTCCAGAACAACGCTACGCTCCCCGCCCTCTCGGGCAGCCCCGGCGAATAGCTAGCCCGATCGGTCCGATCCTGTCGGTACCGCCAGCTAACGTGACGGCGTGACCAAGGCTGCCGCAGCACGTACCCCCGGATTTCGCTGCACGGAATGCGGCAACACCTCGCTGCGTTGGGTGGGCCGCTGCGCCGAATGCCAGGCCTGGGGGACCGTCGCCGAGGTCGGCGCCACGCCCCGACGCGCGACCACGGCCACAGCGGTCACCCAGCCGGCCCGTCCGATCGCCGACCACGACCCCGAGCTCGCGCGTGCCCGGCCAACCGGTGTCGCCGAGCTGGACCGCGTTCTCGGCGGCGGTCTGGTGCCAGGCTCGGTCATCCTGCTCGCCGGTGAGCCGGGCGTCGGCAAGTCGACCCTGCTGCTTGAGGTCGCCAACAAATTCGCCACCCGAGCTGGCCCCGTGCCGACGCGGGCGCTGATCGTCACGGGTGAGGAGTCCACGTCACAGGTGCGACTGCGGGCCGAACGCACCGGCAGCCTGAGCCCGAACCTGTACCTCGCCGCCGAGAACGATCTCGGTGCACTGCTGAGTCACGTGGACCAGGTCCAGCCCGGGCTGCTCGTCGTCGACTCGGTGCAGACGATATCCACCGACACCCTGGACGGCGGCGCCGGCGGCGTGCCGCAGATCCGGGCCGTCGCTGCCGCGCTGATCGCCGTGGCAAAGGAGCGTGGCATCGCGACGGTGCTGGTCGGGCACGTCACCAAGGACGGCTCCATCGCCGGACCGCGCGTGCTGGAACACCTCGTGGACGTGGTCCTGCACTTCGAGGGCGATCGGCACTCCTCCCTTCGGCTGGTCCGGGCCAGCAAGAACCGCTACGGACCCGCGGACGAGGTCGGCTGCTTCGACATGTGCGAGGACGGCATCGTCGGGCTTGCGGACCCGTCCGGGTTGTTCCTGTCCAACCGCAAGATCGCCGTCCCCGGCACGTGCGTCGCCGTCACCATCGAAGGCAGGCGGCCGCTGGTTACCGAGATCCAGGCGCTGGTCAACCGTTCGATGAACGGCGGCTCGCCCCGACGCGCGGTCAGCGACCTGGACTCCTCCCGAGTCGCCATGCTGCTGGCCGTTCTGACCCGCCATGGCAACATCGCTTTTGGCGACCTCGAGGTGTACGCGGCCACCGTCGGTGGCATCGCCGCACACGAGCCGGCCGCGGACCTCGCGCTGGCCCTCGCGCTCGCTTCCGCCGCCCGTGACAAACCCATCCCGGCGACGTTCTGCGCGATTGGTGAAGTGTCACTGTCCGGAGACGTACGCCGGGTGACGAATCTCGGTGCCCGGATCGCCGAAGCGGCCAGGCTGGGTTTCACCACTGCGCTCGTCCCGGCGGCGCACGCCGGCGAACGGCTGCCGTCCGGCAGCGACTCGATCCAGACCCTGCCGGTCGAGACGATCGGTGACGCGATCGGGACCATCGCCAACCTGGCTTCCCAAGCGGTCAAGGCCCGTCGTCCGGCGCTGCAGCCGATTCAGGGCGGCATCGAATCTCCCCGACGCTGAATTGCGATATTCGCGAGGTATCCGGTCCTACACTGATGCTGCGTCGGAATGGCAGGCGCGCGGGATCAGGCGCGACGGGGGAACAGCGTGAGCACCACCGAGCGGGACGAGGCTCTACGCACTGTCTTGGCCACCGTTGCCCCTGGCACATCGCTGCGGGATGGCCTGGAGCGGATTCTGCGCGGCAACACCGGTGCGCTGATCGTCATCGGCTGGGACAAGACCGTGGAGACGATGTGCACCGGCGGCTTCCCACTGGACGTCGAGTTCTCCGCGACCCGGCTGCGCGAGCTGTGCAAGATGGACGGCGCAGTCGTGCTGACCACCGACGGCGAGCGTGTCGTCTACGCCGCCACCCACCTGATGCCAGATCCGGCGATCCCGACGGAGGAGTCCGGCACCCGACACCGGACCGCCCAGCGTGTTGCTCGACAGACCGGCTATCCGGTGATCTCGGTGTCGCAGTCAATGCGGATCATCAGCCTGTACGTCGCCGACCGCCGCTACGTGCTCGGCAGTAGCGGCGACCTGCTGACCCGCGCCAACCAGGCCATCGCGACGCTGGAGCGTTACAAGACCCGCCTGGACGAGGTTTCGAACGCGCTCTCCGCACTGGAGATCGAGGATCTGGTCACGGTCCGCGACGCCGCGATTGTCTCGCAGCGGCTAGAGATGGTCCGGCGGATCGCAGACGAAGTCACCGGCCAGGTCGTCGAGCTCGGTACCGACGGCCGGCTACTTCAGTTGCAGCTCGAGGAACTCATGGCGGGCGTGGACGCCGATCGTGAGCTGATCGTCCGCGACTACCTGCCATCCGGGCGTCGTGCACGTAGCTCCGAACAGGTCCTGGCCGACCTGGCTGAGCTGTCGGCAACCGATCTTCTGGACCTCACCCAGCTCGCCCGCGCGATGGGTCTGCCAAGTTCGCCTGAGGGGCTGGACTCGGCCTGTTCGCCCCGTGGTCATCGGCTGCTGGCCCGCGTCCCGCGCATTCCCGGCGCCGTTCTTGATCGCGTCGTCGAGCACTTTGGCGGGCTACAGAAGTTGCTGGCCGCTTCGGCAGAGGATCTGCTCGTCGTCGACGGCGTCGGCGAGACCCGAGCCCGGACCGTCCGCGAGGCGATCTCCCGCCTAGCCGAGGTCTCAATCATTGACCGCTACTCATAGGTCATTCCGAGCAACGTATCCCGGGCAAGCCGTTGCTAGTAGGTGACCTCCCCGACGTCCAAGGGTGACCCACCCTGGACCTATTGGTCCAGTGACCTTCCCGAGCCCGCGAGGGGTGGCAGCGGAGTCGACTTGCAGCCCTGAGAGTTAAGAAATACCAAATTGCGCGGCGGCGCCCTGATGACCGGCGAGCATGGCGTACAGCGTGTACGTCCCCGCGCCGACCCGCTGCCGCGTACCCGCGCAATTGGGCTGCGAGGTCAGGCCGGTCCACCGAATGCTGAACTCGGCAGGCTGACCCACCGCCAGCGTCCGGTCGTCCGTCCCCGGCGCGACGATGCAATCGTGGCTGCCCCACACACGGGACGCACCGTTGAAGACGCTGAGCACGATCTCGCTATCGGCGACGTTCTGGATGCACGCTGCCGGACCAGAGTTGGTGACCTTCAACGCCAGGACGGGCTCGTCGCCGACCGCGTACTGGGTCTTGCCGACAACTGCGGCCACCTTCAACTGCGCGGGCGTACAGGCGACGGGTGCGGCACTGCTCTTCGTGGTCCCTGATGAGGCGTGTTTGCCCGGCGAGGTGGATCGTTGGGACGGCGACTGTGAGGTAGGAGGTGAACTAGAACCCGACGAACTGGTCCCGGTCTGCGATGCGCCACCGGAGGTGGGCGCTGGGCTCTGTGCCCCCACCGCCGCACCATCGTCGGACGACATCACCGCGCGGACCGTGAGCGCTGACAACAGCACCAGCAGTACGAGCGCGGCAAGCAGCACCAACCGGCGCCGCCAGTAGACGGCTGGGGAGTGGGAGCCAACGGGGTGCAGCATGACCGGGCAACGCTATCGTCCGCCGAATGGCGCGGGCTGTCCGACGCGCGCATCGACAAGGAATCCGCGCGTGCGAGGATGCCCAGATCATGACGACCGGAACCGAGCGTGCCGGATCGGAATCACTCGCGGACGACATCCTGGAGTGGTTCGCTAAGTCGGCGCGGGAACTGCCCTGGCGCTGTTCCGGAACCAGCCCCAACGCGGACGCGTGGGCAGTGCTGGTCAGCGAATTCATGCTCCAACAAACGCCCGTCGCCCGTGTGCTGCCCGTCTATACGGCATGGCTACAACGATGGCCCACCCCAGCAGGCCTCGCGCAGGACTCGTCCGGCGAGGCCGTCCGGATGTGGGGCCGCCTAGGCTACCCCCGCCGGGCGCTGCGACTACACGCCTGCGCCGGGCAAATCCTCGCCCGCTTCGGCGGTTCGGTCCCGACCGACGTGGACGATCTGCTGAGCCTGCCTGGTATCGGCGACTACACCGCCCGGGCCATCGCGGCCTTCGCCTTCGGGCAGCGCCAGCCCGTCGTAGACACCAACGTGCGCCGGGTGATCGCCCGTGCGGTCGGCGGTCAGGGCCACGCAGGACCGCCGTCGACCACGCGTGATCTAGTGGCTGCCGAGGCGCTGCTGCCGATCGAACCAGCACAGGCGGCCCGGTTCAGCGCCGCTCTGATGGAACTCGGCGCGCTGGTCTGCACCGCACAAACTCCCAATTGTGTAGCTTGTCCGATTTACCAGCGGTGCGCCTGGCAGCTCGCCGGTTCACCCCCATACCACGGACCCAAGCCGCGACCGCAGCGCTTCACCGGCAGCGACCGCCAGGCACGCGGGCTTCTGCTCGGTGCGGTACGAGACAGTTACGCACCGGTCGATCGCGCCACCTTGGACCTGGTGTGGGCCGATGCCGTACAACGCGACAGGGCGCTGCGCGCACTCATCGTCGACGGTCTGATCGAATTACTACCCAATGGCCGCTTCGCACTACCAACGTGAATACCCCTCGGGCCACACCGGAGCGTGGCCCGAGGGGTATTCATCGCAGCTACTCGGCCGTGATGTTCTCCGCGGGCGGTGCGTCCGGGACGATAGCCGGCTTGAGCTCACCGCGGAAGGTGAACTTCTGCGGACCGTCCTTGACGAGCAGGTCGACCGGTTCGGTGTCCACGACCACAATCTGTCCGGCCGTCAATTCGCCGAACAAGATCTTCTCACTCAGCGCGTCCTCGATCTCGCGCTGGATGGTGCGACGCAAAGGTCGCGCACCGAGCACTGGGTCATAGCCCTTCTTGGCCAGCAACGCCTTAGCGCTGAACGTGAGCTCCAGGCCCATGTCCTTGTTGCGCAACTGGTTGTCCAGCCGGGTGATCATCAGGTCGACGATCT
>JBDTDN010000258.1:0-2571 GCA_039923055.1 Jatrophihabitantaceae bacterium | reverse complement strand
CAGCGCAGTGGATATCCGATCGTCCGCGTCTCGTCGCGATGACGGCAGGATCGACGTGCTCGTGTTCGGGCGGGACGTCGACCGCGCACAGCAGGTGCTCGGCCGCTGACCGGGACCGCCGAACTAGACCGCCGAGCTTGGGGCTATGTACCGTACGTCTCTGATTCCACACGCTGCACGTCAGCGCCGAGGTCGCGCAACTGCTCCTCGAACCGGACATAGCCACGGTCGATGTGGTGGATCTCAGCCACCTCGGTGATGCCGTCGGCCACCAGCCCGGCGATCACCAGCCCGACGCCCGCACGGATGTCGGTGGCCCGCACCGGCGCGCCGGACAATCGTTCCCGTCCCCGGACCACGGCGTGGTGGCCGTCGGTCCGCACGTCCGCCCCCATCCGGGCGATCTCGTCGCAGAACATGAACCGCGCCTCGAACAGGTTCTCGGTGATCATGGCCGTGCCGTCGGCGACCGACAACAGCGCGATCGCCTGGGGTTGCAGGTCGGTAGCCAGGCCCGGATACGGCAGCGTGACCACGTCGAAGCTCTTGGGACGGTCGGTCATCGAGATTCGAAATCCCCCATCGAGTGAGAGATCCACATCCGCGCCCGCCCGGACCAGCTTGTCCAGTGCGATCTCCAGGTGCTGCGCCTGCGCACCGCGAACGGTCACATCCCCGCGCGTAGCGACGGCCGCTATCGCCCACGTGCCCGCAACGATCCGATCGCCGACGGCACTGTGGTTCGCCGGATACAGCTCAGAAACGCCGGTGATCTCCAGCGTGGATGACCCGATGCCATCGATCTGTGCTCCCATCGCTACGAGCAGGTTGCACAGGTCGACTATCTCCGGCTCGCGTGCGGCGTTGTCGATGACGGTGGTGCCCTTGGCCAGCACCGCCGCCGTCATGATGTTCTCCGTCGCGCCCACACTCGGGAAATCCAGCCATATCGTGGCACCGTGTAACTCGCTCGTCTCTGCCACCACGTAGCCGTGCTCGACGCCGATGCTCGCGCCCATCCGCTCCAGGCCGGCGAAATGCATGTCCAGCGGCCGTGAGCCGATCGAATCGCCCCCGGGCAGCGCGACCCGGGCCCGCCCGGTGCGCGTCAGCAAGGGGCCGAGCACACAGATCGAGCCGCGGATCCGTCGGACCAGCTCGTACGGCGCTTCGGAGTTGGGCTGCTCAGGTACCAGAATTCGGACCTGGTCCGCGCCATCCACCGTCTGCTTGTCGACCTGGCAGCCGAGACGTTCCAGCAGCTCGCACATGATCTGCACGTCCGAGATGGCAGGCAGATTGGTCAGCGTCGTTTCGCCAGCCGCAAGCAATGCCGCCGCCATGAGCTTCAGGACACTGTTCTTTGCGCCGACCACATCGACCTCGCCCGCCAGCCGGGCGCCACCGGTCACTCTCAGTACCTGCACCCGTCAAGGCTAGCGTCCGTGCGCACCTGCTCAGCGCAGCCGCTAGGGTCGCCTCATGGCTGTGCATCTCACACGGATCTACACGAAAACCGGCGACGACGGGACGACTGCCCTCGGGGACATGTCCCGCGTCCACAAGAGCGATCCACGGGTCGGTGCCTACGCCGATTGTGACGAGACCAACGCCGCGATCGGCGTCGCGATCGCCTTGGGCAGCTTGCCTCAGGCTGTCACGACGGTGCTCAGAACCATCCAGAACGAGCTTTTCGACCTCGGCGCGGACCTGTGCACCCCCATCAATCCTGAACCGAAATACCCCCCGCTGCGCGTCACGAGCGATTACGTCGAACGGTTGGAAGGGTGGTGCGATGAGTTCAACGCGGAACTGGCCAAGCTGAACAGCTTCATCCTGCCCGGCGGTACGCCGGGTGCGGCGCTGCTGCACCAGTGCCGCACGCTCGCGCGGCGCACCGAACGCAGCGCGTGGGTGCTGTACGAGGCCGATCCGGAACACACCAACCACGACGCGCTGCTCTACCTGAACCGGCTATCGGATCTGCTGTTCATCCTGTCCCGCGTCGCCAACCCCGGCGGAGACGTCCTCTGGAAGCCGGGCGGGGAAAGGTGAGTGCACGCATCCTCGTCCTGATGGGCGTCTCCGGCTGCGGGAAGTCCACCGTCGCCGGTGCGCTCTCCGACCGGCTCGGCTGGGAGTTCGCCGAGGGTGATGACATCCACTCGGCCGCCAACGTCGAGAAGATGCACAGCGGTCACCCGCTCACCGACGACGACCGGACCCCTTGGCTGGCCGAGATCGCGAAGTGGATCAGTGCACACGTGGCTGCCGGGCGGTCCGCGATCGTGACCTGCTCGGCACTCAAGCGCACGTACCGCGATGTCCTACGCGCCAACGCCGTCACCTTCGTGTACCTCGCCGGTAACCGCGAACAGATCGCGCAGCGGTTGGCGAGCAGGGAGGGGCACTTCATGCCAGCCACGCTGCTGGACTCCCAGTTCGCCGACCTGGAACCGCCCGGCCCGGACGAGCAGTCGATCACCATCGGCCTCGGTGAGTCCGCTGCCACGCAGGCCGAGCAGATCGTTACCGCGCTGAAGCTGACTCCACAACTTCGCTAATCGGACG
>JBDTDN010000257.1:0-6677 GCA_039923055.1 Jatrophihabitantaceae bacterium | reverse complement strand
ATAAAGCTCATCGCGAACGCGCTCGGCTCGCCGCCGAAGGACGTCATCGACCAAGCGCACGAGCACGGCGTGCCGGTCGCCGCGCTGGCCGGTAAGGCGGTGCATGCGCTGCACCATATCGAGCAGGGCGTTGACATCATCGTCGCCCAGGGCACCGAGGCGGGTGGGCACACCGGTGAGATCTCGACCGTGGTACTCACCCCGGAGATCGTCGACGCGGCCAAGGGTAGAGCGCATGTGCTGGCTGCCGGCGGCATCGGTTCTGGCCGTCAGATCGCTGCAGCGCTCGCGCTCGGGGCGGACGGGGTGTGGATGGGCTCGTACTGGCTGACCTGCGAGGAGTACCAACTGGCCGGTCCGGCAGATGCGATCAAGCAGGCGTTGCTCGCCGCTCACTCCGACCAGACCGTCCGGTCACGTGTCTACAGCGGCAAGCCTGCACGGCTGCTCAAGACCAAGTGGACCGATGCGTGGGACGAGCCGGGCGCACCGTCGCCGCTGCCGATGCCGCTGCAGAACCTGCTGGTGAACCAGGCGCATCAGCGGATCATGGCCTCCGGCAATCCCGAGGTCGTTTCGATGCCTGTCGGTCAGATAGTCGGTCGGATGAACTCGGTGCGGCCGGTACCCGAACTGATCGCCGAACTCGTCGCTGAGTTCCACGACACCCTCGCGCGCCTGGACAAGCTGCGCTGACCGTCATACGCCCTTCGATGGTTGGCGAGGATCGGCGGCGCGGACATGGCGTCAGGGGAGCGGCGGTGCACGCGAGGCACGTGCATCCGCCGCGTTACGTGGGGTACAGCTTCAGGCGGGTGTGTCGGCCAGCTCGCGACCCAAGGCGCGCAGGTGATCGGTTGCGCTGCCCAGGCTGAATTCGTTGCGCTTGGCAGCGACGAAATAGCGGTGCAGCGGACCGTCGGTGTCGATTCCGGTGCCGCCGTGGACGTGGACGGCGGTGTGCGCGACGCGGTGCCCGGCATCGGCCGCCCAGAACTTTGCGGTGGCGATTTCGGTCGGACACGGTAGTCCGGACGCGATCCGCCAGGCTGCCTCCCACAGCGTCAATCGGACGGCCTCGACGTCGATGTACGCATCGGCCAACCGCTGCCCGACGGCCTGGAAGCTGCCGATCGGACGGCCGAACTGCTCGCGGGTGCGGGCATACTCGGCGGTCAACTCCAGCGCACGCTCCAGCACGCCGAGTTGATGCGCGCAATGCGCGACGGTCGCCCGGGCGATCAGCCAGTGCACCACGTCCGCACCCGGCACGCGCCGGTCATCGTCCACATGGACGTCGGCCAGTTCCAAGGACGCCACGTGGTCGCCGTCGACGATCTGCTCGGGGACCAACCGCACACCGTCCTCACCGGGCAGCACGATGAACAGACCCACGCCGTCGTCGGTGGACGCCGGGACCAGGAGGGCGTCGGCAACGTCGGCGCAGGGCACGACCGCCTTCGTGCCGGTGAGGCGCCAACCGACACCATCCCGGTCGGCGCGGGTCGTTGGCGTTTCGGTCTCGTCGACGAACTCCTCGGTGAGTGCCGCAGTCAGCACCAGATCGCCGACCGCTGCCGGCGCTGCCCACTGCGTGCGTTGGGCATCGGTGCCGAAGTAGGCGAGCGCCGCCGCTGACACCACATTCGGCAGGTACGGGACCGGCGCCACCGCGCGGCCGAGTTCGATCAGGATCGAGCACTGCTCGAGGAAGTCGAGATCGCCGCCTCCCACGCTGGCGGGAAGTGCCGCGGCCAAAACGCCGGCATCGGCGAGCGATCGCCATAGCTCGCGGTCGAAGCGTTCCGGCTGGGCCTCGACCGCTTTGAGGCGTTGCTGTGTCAGTTGGTCGTCCGCGATCCGGCGAACCAGGGCGGCGAGTTCGGTCTGTGCTTCGGTCAGGCTGAAATCCATGGTCGTCTCCTCAGCGTCCGCTGGCCGGCAGGCGCAGTCCCACGCCGCCGATGATGTCGCGCTGCACCTCGTTGGTGCCTCCACCGAAGGTCAAGATCAGTGAGGATCGGGCCATCCGTTCGACCCGGCCGTGCAGTACAGCGGCCGGCGAGCCCATTCGTACGAGCCCGTTCGCGCCGATGACTTCGGTCAGCAGGCGGTAGGCCTCGGTCGCGAACTCGGTCCCGAACACCTTCGTCGCCGAGGCGTCGGCCGGACCGACCTTCTCACCGGATGCGATACGCCAGTTCATCAGCTTCAGGAACTGCACCTTGGCGTGGATCCGGGCCAGGTGGATCTGCACCCACTCCTGATCAATCACGCGCCGCCCGTCAGCTAGCTTGGTCTGCTGCGCCCACTCGCGTACCTCATGCAGAGCGGTCAGAACCGGGGCCGCCGACGTCAAGGCAACCCGCTCGTGGTTGAGCTGATTGGTGATCAGCGACCAGCCCTTGTTCTGTTCGCCCACGATCGATGTCGCCGGGACGCGGACGTCCGAGTAGTAGGTCGCGCTCGTCGTCGGACCGGAGACGGTGTGCACCGGCGTGTAGGAGAAGCCATCGGCCGAGGTGGGCACGATCAGGATCGACAACCCCTTGTGCCGGGACGCATCAGGATCAGTACGCGCCGCCAGCCAGACGTAGTCGGCGTACTGGATCAGGCTGGTCCACATCTTCTGGCCGTTGATCACGAACTCGTCCCCGTCACGCACCGCGCGGGTTCGCAGCGACGCCAGGTCCGTGCCCGCGCCCGGTTCGGAGTACCCGATGGCGAAATGCAGTTCGCCTGCGGCGATCTTCGGCAGGTAGAACGCGCGCTGTTCGGGCGTACCGAAACGCATGATGGTCGGGCCGACGGTGTTGATGGTCAGGAACGGCACAGGTGCTCCGGCGACCGCGGCTTCGTCGGTGAAGATCAGTTGCTCCAGCGCCGATCCGCCTCGCCCGCCGTACTCGGTGGGCCAGCCAATGGTCAGCCAGCCGTCGGTGCCCATCTGCCGGACAACCTCTTTGTAGACCTGGCCGTCACCGTAGTCCCCACCGCTGGCGAGCGCGGCGCGTCGCTCGGGCGTCATCAGAGCGGCAAAATAGCTGCGCAACTCACGGCGCAGGGCTTCGTGCTCGGCGGAGTAGCTAATCAGCATGGGCGCTCCCTCAAAGTGCAACGCGTTCTAGTTAGCGTACTGGTTGATGTGTGCTGGCGTCGATAGTCTCAATGATTTAGGCAGGTGCAACTCGCCGGTCGCCCCGTTGCGTCAGAGTAGAACTCGTTCTATCATTTCGACACCCTGCGCCGGTCTTGGCTTGGCCGGTGTCACGGCGACGTGACCGGTTCCCAACACTGTCGTTACATCGGGTAGATGGAGGATGACTAATGCAGATCAGAGTCGACCGCGATCTCTGCGAGGCGAATGCGGTGTGTTGTGGTCTCGCGCCGGAGGTCTTCGAACTCGATGATGACGAGATGTTGATTATTCTCCAGCCGGACCCGCCAACTGAATTGTTGGAGCGGGTAGAGAAGGCGATCGCCCGCTGTCCGAAGAACGCACTGTCGGCCAACTGATGACCGGACCGCTCGAAGGCAAAGTCGCGATCATCACCGGTGCCGGTAGCGGTCTCGGCCGTGCCGAGGCACTGTCGCTCGCGCGAGCCGGTGCAGACGTCGTGGTCAACGACATGGTCGAGACCGACGTGATTGACGAGATCGCCGCGATAGGGGCCAAGGCGCTTTTCGTGCGCGGCGATGTCTCTGACCGTTCGGTTGCCGACGCGATGACCGTGGCCGCGACAGAACACTTCGGCGGCTTGCACATCGTCGTCAACAATGCTGGCGTGACCCGCGACCGGATGCTCTTCAACATGAGCGACGAGGAGTGGGACACCGTCATCCGGGTACATCTGCGCGGACACTTCCTGTTGTCCCGCAACGCCGGAGCCTTCTGGCGTCAGCAGAGCAAGGCCAATGGCACGCCGGTGTACGGGCGGATCATCAACACCTCCTCCGAAGCAGGGTTGACCGGCTCGGAGGGCCAGCCGAACTATGCGGCGGCAAAGGCGGGCATTTCCGCACTGACCGTCTCGTCCGCCCGTGGCCTGTCCCGCTTCGGCGTCCGGGTCAATGCGATCTGCCCAAGGGCGCGCACCAGCATGACCGAGGGGGTCTTCGGTCTCGCGCCCGAGACAGGCTCTGACCCACTCACCGTTGATCACGTCGCACCGCTGGTCACCTACCTGGCCTCCCCGGCCGCCGACGCGATCAGTGGGCAGGTGTTCGTCGTCTACGGCGGCATGGTGGCGCTGATGGCCGCACCAAGCGTGGAGCAGCGCTTCGACGCCGCTGCCGAACTTTGGACTCAAGAGGACCTCAGCGCGAGTTTGGGTGGATACTTTGCCAATCGTGATCCTGCCCGCACGTTCGCCGCTACCGACGTCCTGACGCTCGCATGATCAAAAAGGGGGCCCGCGTGGCCACATGTACGCGCACGCGAAAGTTCGCTGTTGCGGCCAGCGCATGTCTGCTGCTCGCCGGGTGTGGCTCGCAGGTCTCACCGAGCCAGTTCGTCGACGCGCAGAGTGCCTTGCTCGGCAACAACCAGAGCGGCACCGGCGGCGGTTCGACTGGGGGAACCGGCGGCACGGTCGGACCGAACGGGGCCACCACCGGCGGCCTCACGACAGGCGGCACTACGGGCGCGATCACCGGCGGGACGACCGGCGGCTCCACTGGCGGGACGACCGGCGGAACGACCGGCGGGACGACCGGCGGCTCCACTGGCGGGACGACCGGAGGCACCACCGGCGGTGGTGGCTCCTCTACCGGGACCTCACCAGGGGTAAAAGCCGGTAGCTGCGCCGGGTTCAAGAACACCAACGGCATCACCAACACGACGATTCCGATCGCGAACGTCGCCGACGTCAGCGGTCCGGTGCCCGGACTGTTCCAGAGCGTCCAGCAGGCGATGAAGGCGTACGTCGCCTACTTCAACGCGACGTCCAGCATCTGCGGACGCAAACTCTCGCTGGAGAACCTGGACAGTCAGACCAGTGATGCAGGTGACCAGCAGGCCGCGACCAGCGCATGTAGCAACGCATTCGCCATGGTCGGCTCCTTCGGCGCCTTCGACGCAGGCGGTGCCAACGTCGTGAAGAGTTGCGGCATCCCGGACCTGCGGGCGGGCAGCACGACCGGCGCTCGCGCCAACACTGCCAACGTCTACGGCGCGTACTCCCTACGCGCGAACTACGTGGAGACCGCGCCGGCCGACTATTACAAGAAGGCGTTTCCAGGTGTGGCCGACAAGGCGGCGTTCCTGTATCTGGACGCCGGAGCCTCCTCGATCAACGCCAAGAGCGAGGAGGCCGGCTGGACCGCACGTGGATTCAAGTTTGTCTATACCGGAGCCATCCCGGTGGCGGAGTTCAACTACACCAGCTATGTCACCAAAATGCAGAACGCGGGCGTGAAGTACGTCCAGTATGTCGGCGCCTACCAGAACGCGGTGCGGTTGAAGCAGGCGATGGTCCAGCAGAACTTCAACCCAGTGTTCGTCATGGACCCGACTGCGTACGACCCGGGGTTCATAAAGTCCGGTGGCTCGGCAGTGGAGGGCACGCACATCTTCATCGGCAGCCAGACCTTCGAGAACGCTGGAAGCATCCCCGAGATGCAGTTGTATCTGAACTGGCTCTCGCGCGTTGCGCCCGGCGCCGCGCCGTCCTTCTTCGGGATCTTCGCCTGGGCCGCCGGTCGACTGTTCACCGATGAAGCGATCAGGTTGGGCGCCCAGTTC
The DNA here is from genome assembly GCA_039923055.1 of Jatrophihabitantaceae bacterium. Lineage (GTDB taxonomy): Bacteria > Actinomycetota > Actinomycetes > Mycobacteriales > Jatrophihabitantaceae > DASXYU01. Next base: position 934 of record JBDTDN010000257.1, on the reverse strand, counting down.
AACCGGCAGAGCCTGCTTCAGTCACTGTCCCAGGTGCAGAACTACACCGGCAACGGCATGTTCGGCCCGCAGCAGGTCGGCGCCAAGCTCACCGGCGCGTGCTACGGCTTCATCGTGCTCAAGGCAGGCAAGTGGGTCCGTGAGGGTCCCTCGCCCTATTCCTGTGGCGGTCTCACCAATACCGGAATCAGTTAGGCCAGGATGAACGCCTTCCTTGCCTATACCTTCACTGGGCTGTTCACCGGTGCGGCTTACGCGATCGCGGCTTCTGGCCTGGTCCTGACGTACACGACCACCAGGGTGTTCAACCTGGCTCAGGGCGCGATGAGCATGTTCATGGCATTCATCTATTGGCAACTCACGGCGCAGGCGCACCTGCCGACCCTGCTCGCTGTCGCAGTGGTCCTGCTGCTGATTGCGCCTGCGTTCGGTATTGCGATCGAACGAATCATGATGCGCAACCTGGGCGACTCACCGGTCAGCGTCAGCTTGGTCGTGACAATCGGACTATTCGTGCTGCTGATCGGTCTCGCGCAGCAGTTCTGGCCAGCCAGCGTGGGTCGTTTCGTGCCAGCCTTCTTCGGCATCGACAGTATCTCCATCGGAACGTTCCAGCTCAGCTATCACCAGTTGATCACCATCGTGGTCTCGTTGGTTGTCGCGGGTGGGTTGTACGTGCTGCTCAATCGGACGCGGCTGGGCACCTCCATGCGGGCCGCGGTCGACAACAAGGAACTGCTCCAGTTGTTCGGCTCCAGCGCAAACCGGGTCTCGATGGCGAGTTGGGCGATCAGTTCCTCCCTGGCCGCGCTGGCCGGCATCCTGCTCGTGAGTGTCGTCCAGTTGGACTACTACAACCTGACGTTCCTGGTGATCAACGCATTCGCGGCCGCGATGTTCGGACGGCTCCGGAGCCTGCCGCTCACCTACCTCG
>JBDTDN010000256.1:0-6874 GCA_039923055.1 Jatrophihabitantaceae bacterium | reverse complement strand
CCGACGAGATCGGCGGCCCGATATTCGGTGCCGAGGCCGCCAGCCTGCGTTCGGAGGAGTTCACTAACCCGCAGCAGCAGCAGGTTAACCTGCGCCCGAATACCCGGAACATCCAGTTGTGTCAGCTCGTCGGCTCGCAGCGCGGCGGCTCGTGCCAGGAACGCAGACTGGTCGGCTAGATCGTCTTTCACGGCACCGCCAGCGACCAAGCGCTGCGCTTGCTCGAGGTACCAGCGCAATTCGTGTAGCGAGCGCATGACGAGGAAACAGTCGAACATCGCTCGCGCCGATTCGGGGTGCTCGCGCCAGTCCCGTCCGCCGAAGATGACTTGGGAAACCTGCTGGCCGGCGCCGAAGCAGTCGAAGACGGTGCAGCCCCTGAACCCGTCCGCCCGCAGCGTCGTGTGGATACCGCAGCGCGAATCCGGTTGCAGGTGCGGGCATGCCACACCTGCGGGCTTGTCCAGAGCGAAGTCCGTGGATTTGGCGAACGAGGGAGCGACGCAGCACAGCCCGAAGCATTGCGCGCAGTCCGCATGCAGTTCGGCGCCGACGCCGGCCATGGAGTCCACCCAACACACTGTGCCAGGGAAGGAACCGGTCGATGACGGCTACCCGGCACGGCCGCTTCGGCTGAGGCAATTCAGGTCGGTGCGCTCGGCAGTTGAGCGCCGAACCAGGTGAGGATCTCCTCGCCGGCGGCGGCACCGGAGGCCCGTGTGCAGGTGACTTTGGGAGAGGACCAACCCTGCTCGAACAGCTCACCGTGCCGAGGGTGGATGGCGCGATCAGCAGCGAGCAGCAGGTCGACGTCCAGCAGTGAGTCCCCCGCCGCGACAAGCAGTTCCGGCTCGATCCGACGGGCGATCTCGGCGACGGCCGCGCTCTTGGTGAGCAGTTCGGGAACCCAGTAGAGCTTGCGGCCCTGCAGCGAGGTGCGCCAGCCTCGCTCGGCGGCCCAGCCCGTCATGTCGTCCACGAAGCCCGCCGGCACCAGGTGCGGGTACAGGATCGCGTAGCAGAACAAGCCGTCCGCGTTGCGGACCTTCTTCGTCCACTGCGGGCTGCAGACCTGGGCAGTGTGCGCCCAGACCTCGCTCAACGGGACGGTGCCGGCGAGCATCGTGGCCACCGACTTCGCCCAGCCGCGGTCGGCGACGCCGTCTACGTAGAGCACTCCGCCGTTGGCCGCCACCGCGAACTGTGGCGGACGGCCCGGCAGCCCAACCCGCAGGTACTGCTCGGGGACGCGGGTGGTGACCGGGACGAGGACGGTCGAGTCGGCCAGTGCCCCGAACGCCCGGGCGGCAGCAGCGGTCATGAAAGAGGAGTCGGCACCGTCATGGACCTCCACCGTCACCGGACGTTCGACCCGCTCGCCGTGACCGAGCGCCTTGCGCGAATAGATCATCGTGCGATCCAGGTCGGTCGCGACGAGCACACTCATCGGGCCACCGGCTCGTGCGGCCGGATGAGCCCGACGCAGCTGTAGGCCAGGTCGTCGACAGATTCGACGCGAACGCCGCGATGCTCGGCCAATAGCAGTACGTGCGCGAGTTCGCCGACCGCATCCGGGCGGACCAGCACCCGCCACGGCACGCGGCGCAGTAGGACCCTGGTCGTCTCCCCCACGCCCGGTTTGACAAGGTTGACATCGCTGATGCCGTACGCGCGGCTGATCGCCTCGACGGCTGCCCAGCCGGACCAGGTCGGCGTCCGATCGCTGTCCCGCAACGGCTCCCAGTCACGGGCGACATCGGCTGCCACTTCGGCGAACCGCCCGCTCACCGTGTCCAGGAAGGTATTCGACACGTCTGCACCGGACAGCTCCGCGTAGAACTTCGCGCCGTGGAACTGTCCCGGTCCGATCAGCGCATCGTTCAGGACGGTCCGCGAGATCAGCCCGGATACCGTCGAATTCAGACAGGCCGACGCGATCAGATAGTCCTCGCGGGTGCCGTACAGCGACACACACGATCCGGTGTCGGCCAACACCGCCAGGTCGTGACCGAACCGCGTACCCACTTCGGCGTTCACCGCATCGACGGCAGCGGCAAGCTCGTGTGCGATAGCGCCCTTGCCCGTCCAGCCGTCGACGAACATGACGTGCCGCGGATCGTGATGGGCAGCGAGGTACCGCAGAGCGAGCCGGTCGATGCCCCGACCCCGGACGATGCTCACCGCGTAGTGCGGCAGGTTCAGGCCGTGTTGCTGCAGTGCCCAGCGCCGCATGAGGATTCCGATCGGCGTCCCCGCGCGAGCGAGCGAGACGAGCACAGCGTCCGGACCTCGCGTCTGGAGCACCAGTTCGGTGACGAGCCCAACGGCGTGCGCCAGTCGCGCTGCGGACCTCGCGAGGGCTTGGCCGAACAGTTGCTGGTACTCCGCGGACGGCTGGTACTCGATGGGCAGCGACTCGGCGTAGTGCGCGCGCCCGGACTGGATCGCCAGTTCGCGATCTGCGGTGGGCGCTTCGAGATCGACACCCGACAGGTCCGTCAGCAGCCAGGCGACCTCGTCGGGTGCGTAGCTGCCGAAGTCAGGTCCGTACCGCGGCGTCGGCAGGGTCATGCCTGCCCCGGGCGAAAGCTCGGCAGAACGAGCACGAAGACCCGCTCACAGACGCGGGCGAGTTGGTCCAGCAGCCCGCCGTCGGCGTGCAGTGCCGGCGTGTCACCGACGTGGTCGATGACCAGGACGATGTCGGTGAACGGTTCCATGCCGGTGCCCGGTGCCACGTTGTACGCGTAGCGCATCCGGCCGTCCGCGTCGTCGTGAGCAGGGAAGGTCAGCGCGGTCCTGATCGCGTAGCCGGGATCGTCCAGCGGGAACACCGGCGACCGCGTCGTGCTGGAGAACGCCACGCTCTGCCCGTCCCGTGCCCACCCCGCGAGCGTGACGGCGATGAGGGTCGGGGCGTACATCAGTTCCTCGCTGCCCAGGACCAGGATCCGGTCGCCGGTCGCGAGATCGGCCAGCCGCGCGGCGACGCCGCGGGCCGCGATGGTGGCCTGTCGACGATCCTCGTGCCCGAAACCGTGCCGACCTCCGTCGCGCACGCCCACCGGCCAGCAATCGGTCACCCTCACCACCTCGGCCCGCTGCTCACGCAGCTTCGGCCGTACCGGTGGGTGTGCCGTCATCGCACGCTCGGCTCGCGCGATGACGTCGGCGGGTAGCCGCACCGGCGCGCGCAGTGTCGACGTGAGCAAGATCGAGGTGTGCAACTGCTGGGCGGTCGCGCTCATCAGCTCGTCCCGGTCGCTCTCGCGCGCATCGAGAACACTCGCCACGACGTACAGTTCGCGGGGATTGCTCGCGTGCAGCGCCCGAATCGTGTTCGCGACGGTGCGCCCGGTCGTAAGTTCGTCGTCCACCAGCACCAGCGGCCGACGCCTGGCGAGCAACTGCGGGTCGGCGGGCAACAACAAGTGACTGCTCGCGTGGCTGTGCTCCTCCTGGAAGCCGCCCACCGGGACCAGTCCGGTAACCGCGCGTCGGGTCGAGTGCAGATAGTCGGCGTCCAGCTCGTCCGCCACCGCATGGCCCAACCCGGTGGCGGTCTCCGCGTACCCGAGCACGAGTGGCAACTCGCCGCCGAGAAGCTCGCGCACCGCCTCGCCCAGGCTCACGCCCACTGTGTACACCTCGCGCGGATCGGCCGGTACGTGCTTACCCAGGAACCGGGACACCAGCAGGTGGGCCCGTTTCGGGTTGTGCCGTAAGGCCATTCCGACGAAGTGCTGGAATCGATCCTCGCTATCGGCTTCGATGTCGACGACGATGTCGAGGTTCTCCCTCACCCACTGTCCGTTCCATGTTTCAGTCACAGTCGCAGGCTCGCACCGAGCAGATCGACGAACGAGACGTCCTCACGGGCAACGCCGAACGCGCGGGCCCGCAGCATCGTGCGGTGCGCCCACGCGGTGTGCGGCTTGCTCTCGTTCATCTTGTTGCCATATGCGGACGACGCGACTCCGCCCCCGGCTCGCGTGCCGAGCACATCAGTGGCGTCGAGGTAGGCCTCATGTGAGACGACCGCGAGCGCGTGCACCGCGGCCACGTGACTGGGATGGATCACGGTCTTGCCGGTCAGCCCATTCACGCGGTCCAGCGTCACCTCCCGGATCAGACCGTCGAGATCGCCGGCGATGAGACGGGCCCGCAGCCGCCGCTCGTCGTGCTCGATGAACGGCGAGACCCGCAGTTGCGGCTTGAACATCCGCTCGGTACCGGAGAAGTACTCCCACACCGGCCCGCTGATGACGTACCCGGCCCCATCGCGGCCGAAAATGTTCACGATGTCGGCAATCACGTCGGCGATCACGCGCACGTCGTACACCGTCACGTCCCGCGTACGGCGCAACCCGAACGTCGCCGACAGGTCGGTGGCCCCGATCCGGACGGCAAGCACCTGCTCGCGGTGCGCGTCCAGCAGACACCTGATCGCCACCAACGCATCGCGGCGTGACTCGACGAACGTGACCTCCGGCGACTCCAGTACCGGCATCACGCGCAGCGGGTGTCCGGTCCGGCTGCTCGCTCGGGCAACGGCCTGCAGGTACCGCTCACCGTTCGCAGCGGTGAACTTGGGCAGCACGAATCCCGCCAGCACCCCGACGTGTTCACCGAGGCCGTCGACGAGCGTAGCGATCTGCTCCACCGCGCGGACGCGGACGAAGATCAGTGGCCCGTCCTGGTTGCCGGCCGAGTAGCGGCGAAGTTGGTCGATCGCGTTGCGTTCGGCCGCCTGCAGCTCGTCGTCCGGAACCGAATCCTCCAGACAGACGACCGTGCTCACCACGCCGGCCTGCGCCCGCTTGGCGATGTCCTCGGCCAACCGCGGCCGGGTCGCCGGGCTGTACAGCGTCGCACCGAGCGCCACCGCGAGCAGGTCCCGGTCGGCGGCAGCGTCGAATCGCTCGGGCTCCAGCAGAAACAGGCGCTCGAGCTCGATATCGTCCAAGAAGGCGAAATGGCGCATAACCGCACCATGCTTGCACGTGGAAGGATCAGCCGATGACGCAGATGAGCAAGGGCAGCAATGTCCCGATCAGCGCCCAGTCCGTGCGGGCGGTGCTGAGTTGGAGTGCCGGGCTAGGCGTCCCGGACGTCGACTCCTCCGCGTTACTACTGCAGGCCGACGGCCGGGTCAGCTCAGACGCCGACTTCGTGTTCTACAACCAGCCACAACACTCGTCCGGAGCAGTGCGGTACGCGGGCAAAACCGCCGGACCGCAGGCAACCGACTCCATCGAGGCGGACGTCAGCCGGATACCTGCGGGCGTGGACCGGATCGTGCTGGCCGCGTCCGCCGACGGCGGGAGTTTCGGTCAGGTTCCGAACCTGCAGTTGACGCTGACCGATCTCACGTCCGGCGCCGCCATCGCGCAGTTCCCCATGACCGCGACGAACGAGACCGCCTTCGTCGGCGGCGAACTGTATCGGCGCGGCGACGGCTGGAAGTTTCGTGCCATCGGACAGGGTTACGCGAGCGGCCTGGCCGCACTGGCCACCGAGTACGGCATCAGCGTGGACGAGCCACCCGCCGCTCCTGCTGCACCTGCTGCATCACCGCCGCCCGCACCACCGCCGGCCACACCCCCTGCCGCACCAGCTGCGCCCGGGCCACCGCCACCGCCACCGGCCGGTTACGTGCCACCCCCGACACCGACCGCGATCGTGGAAACGCTGGACGTGGGCCGGGTCAGCCTGGTCAAGGCCCAGCGCGTCAGCCTGGTCAAGGCCGGCGCCGCTCCCCTGACGAAGGTCACGGTGGGACTGGGTTGGGATCCGGCTCCCGGGCGTCGCAAGGTGGACCTGGACGCCTCCGCGATCGCATTCGACGCACAGGGCAAGAAATTGGCCATAGTCTGGTTCATGCACTTGAAGGACTTCCGGGGAGCGCTGGTGCACACCGGCGACAATCGCACGGGTGCCGGCGACGGCGACGACGAACAGATCCGGGTCGATCTCGGCGCTATGCCGGCCGACGTCGTGTCGATCGTCTTCACGATCAATTCCTTCAGCGGCCAGAAGTTCACCGATATCCAAAGGGCATTCTGCCGCCTCGTCGACCAGGACACCGGCGCCGAACTCGTCCGCTTCGACCTGTCCGAGGCCCAGCCTGCAACCGGGGTGCTGATGGCGATGCTGCGCCGCAACAGCCCGACGACCTGGGAGATGCGGGCGATCGGTGAGTACCACGACGGGCGCACGGTCAAGAAACTCGTCGATCCGGCAGCACGGCACGCCGTCACCGCCTGACCGCCGGTGCCGCCGTCCTCAGGTGATCGGGGTGCGGTCGTCCAGCCAGGTGATCCGATCAAAGCCGTACGCGCGCGCCGCCTCACGGACGTCGCCGTTGAGCGTCTGCATCTCGGCACGGAGCACGAACTCGCCGCGAATGTTGTAAAGGGACACCAGCACGGCAATTTCGCCACCCTGCAGTGTCTCCAGCGGCAGTTCGATCCGCGCGCCACCGAACGTGGTGAGGATCAAGGTGCCCCCCCAATGCAGCGGCGCGCGGCTGCCGGAGAAGGCGTACACAACGAGGCGTTCGAGGTCGGTGCTCTGCCGTAGGTCCACCGAGACCCGTTCGTACGGGTCGCGCGCCCCCGCCAGAACCGGGCGGCGTGAGTGCGGCGGCGCGAACCGCTCGCCCTGCGTCATCTGCATCGTGGACGACAGGCCGGAGCGCAATTGGTATGCCGCACCCAACCGCAGATCCCCTACTTCGGCCGAGCTCGCCGCCTCGATCGTCAAGGTCCCGATCGCGCTCTGCAACCGGGTGAGGGTGATCGTCGGCTGAGCCGTAGTCAGGATGGCCCGCTCCCCAGCTCGTACTCGGAGGTCATCGCGTACCCGACGGGCC
>JBDTDN010000255.1:0-5104 GCA_039923055.1 Jatrophihabitantaceae bacterium | reverse complement strand
CGTCAACGCGCTGTGCGCCGAACCCGAGCGGGCCGCCGCGATGGGCCTCGCCGGACGCGAACGCGCCGTAACCCAGTTCAGCTGGGCCACGATCGCCCAACGCACCCTAGAGCTCTACCAGTCACTGCGCCGCTAGATAGCGAGCCAGCAGGCGGGCACCGAAGCCGGTCGCCCCGCGCGCGAGTATGCCGTCGTCCGCCGGGGCCCGCGCTGGCCCGGCAACGTCCAGGTGTGCCCACGGGACATCGCCGGTGAACGGGCGTAGGAACAACGCGGCGGTGATCGCCCCGGGGTTGCCCGGGGCATTGTTCGCATCGGCAATCGAGGAGTCCAGCGTGCCGGCGTAGTCGTCGGCCAGCGGCATTCGCCACAGTGGTTCACCGGTTGCCTCGCCTGCTCGGATCAGCTCGCGCACCAGCCGATCATTCGTCCCGAAGACCCCGCCGACCCGAAGCCCGAGCGCGAGCTTCATCGCGCCGGTGAGCGTGGCGATGTCGACCAGCGCCGTCGGCTTCAGCCGTGCGACCGCGTACGCCAGCGCATCGGCCAGTACCAGCCGGCCCTCGGCGTCGGTGTTACCGATCTCGCTGGTGCGGCCGCCGTAGTGGCGAACCACGTCACCCGGATGCATCGCCGAACCGGAGAACGAGTTCTCCGCCGACGGCACGAGCGCGGTGATCCGGATCGGCAGCCGCAGCTCGGCGACCAACCGCAGCGCCGCGAGCACGGCCGCACCACCGGACATGTCGGTCTGCATTGAGCGCATGCTCGCGCCGGGCTTGAGGTTGATGCCGCCCGTGTCGAACGTGATGCCCTTGCCCACCAGGACGATGTGCCGACCGGCCGGTGCAGACCGCGGACGCCAGGATGCCTGGATCAGCCGCGGCGGCGACTTGGACCCGGCGCCGACGGCCAGGATGCCACCGAAGCCCTGCTCGGCCAGCCAGCTCTCGTCGTGGACTGCGACGTCGACCCCGAGCGGGGTGAGCGCCGAATCGGCCTCAGCTCCGAGCCACGCCGGCGTCTTTGTCGACGTCGGCATGTTCGCCAGTTCCCGCGCCCAGGCGCCGGCGGCCGCATTGCGCAGACCGGCCGCGACCGCGTCGGCATCAATGACGCCGGTCAGTTCCACCAATTGAGGCGCCGGCGTAGTGCTCGTCAACGAGAACCGGTGGCCGCCCAGCGCGAGTCCCTCGACGAACGCGGTCAACCGCTCACCGGCCAAGCCGGATACGTCCAGCACCGCGTGTGAGCCCGCGGCGCGAGCGAGCCGGCCCGCCTCGACTCGCAGTTCGCCGGGCCCGCCGCGGGCGTCGAAGGCTTGCAGCGGTCCGACGGACTCGTTCCCGGCAATGGTGTGGACGTCGAGCATGCCCCCGATCCTTCCGTACGCCAGACATGCATTCGGCTCCGGGACCACCACCAGGGTGAGACCGGAGCCGAAGGGCACAACGTACGGCCGCTGCTACTTGCCGACCGCCTTCAGGGCGTCGCCGAGGGCGCTCGCTTCGTCCGGCGTCATCTCGACGACGAGACGTCCGCCACCTTCGAGGGGAACGCGCATCACGATCCCGCGCCCTTCCTTGGTGACCTCGAGCGGGCCATCACCCGTCCGCGGCTTCATGGCAGCCATGCGTTACCTCCTCGATGGACGATGACCGCCCACGTGTCGTCACAACCCGGTTCACGGAGCCCTGTGAGCCGGTGTTGCGACCATTCTCCCGCATTGCGCCCCACTCCCCCAACCCCGGGTAGCGGTAGCGTGCGGCCAGAGCACTGACAGAGCACGGCCAGCGGCCAATGCGAGAGGAATCCACCGGTGACGGACGTACTGCTGATCGATCACAACGAGGGCGTCGCGACGCTCACACTCAACCGCCCCGATTCGATGAACTCGCTGTCGATCGAACTCAAACAGGCGTTGGTCAGCGCCGTCGATGAACTATCGCGTGATAGTTCGGTGCGGGCCGTCGTGCTCACCGGTACCGGTCGAGGCTTCTGCGTCGGTCAGGATCTGCGCGAGCACGTCGGGCTGCTGGAATCCGGCAGCCCGGCGCCGCTGGACACCGTCACCCAGCACTACAATCCGATCATCACCGGCCTGGCGACAATGCCCAAGCCAGTGATCGCCGCAGTGAACGGGATGGCCGCGGGAGCCGGAGCCGGGCTGGCCTTCGCCTGCGACTTCCGGTTCGCGGCAAAGACGGCCGGCTTTCTTCTCGCGTTCGCGAACGTCGGGCTGACGCTGGACAGCGGGGTGTCCTGGACGCTGCCCCGGCTGATCGGCGCGGCCCGCGCGATATCGCTGGCGCTGCTGGCCGAACCGGTCACGGCCGATGCCGCACTGGAGATGGGCCTGGTCAACGCCGTCGTCGAACCAGATCACCTGCTTCCCGCAGCTCAAGAACTTGCGGCGCGACTGGCGAACGGCCCCACCGCCGCCTATGCCGCAATCAAGGCCTCCGTTGCGTACGCCGCCTCGTCCACGCTGGCCGAGTCACTGGCCAAGGAGGCCGAGCTCCAGACCGCAATGGGCAGGACCGAGGACCACCGCAACGCGACCGCCGCGTTCGTCGCCAAGCAGAAGCCGGTTTTCCTCGGCCGCTGAGCGTCAGGCCTGACCGCCTCAGGACTGCGCGCGCCAGCAGGTCGCGACGTGGTCGTCGACCATGCCGGTCGCCTGCATGAGCGCGTAGGCCGTGGTGGGCCCGACGAACTTCAAGCCGCGCCGTTTGAGTTCCTTGGCCAACGCAACCGACTCCGGCGCGGTTGAGCGGACAGCAGTGAAGTCGGTCGGGCGGGCATGGGCCTGCGGCGCGAATGACCACAGCAGTTCATCTAAGCCCTCCGGGATGTTATCCAGAACTGCCCGGGCGTTGCTGATCGTCGCCTCGATCTTGGCGCGATTACGGACGATTCCGGCATCGGCGAGCAGTCGCTCGATACCGGACGGCCCAAAACCGGCAACCGACTCGATGTCGAAGTCGGCGAAGGCGACCCGAAATGCCGGGCGCTTGCGCAAGATGATCAACCAGGACAATCCAGACTGGAACGCCTCCAGGCTGACCCGTTCGAACAACGCCCGGTCGCCGTGCAGCGGCCGTCCCCACTCGTCGTCGTGGTAGCTGACGTACTCCGGCGCTGATGTCGCCCAGCCGCAACGCGATCGCTCAGCGATCATTGCCCGCGGCGCCAGCGCCTTGTTCGCCTGGCCGAGCTGGGCTCGGCGCCGGCCTGTAGACGCGGCGGAACGTCGTCAGCGACGATGTCGTCAACCGCCATCGGGACAGCGTCTGCCTTCGATGGCCAGGCCCAGGTCGGCGGGTCCGGAACCGTCGCCGGTGGTTGTGCCGGGGTCGCGGTGGTAGGCAGGCCAGGCTCATTGTCAGCGGGTATCACTACGGGCACCTCGAACGGCAGTTCAACCGCCAGATCGACCGGCGGCACCTCAGCCGACGTCTCAGGCTCGTCCGGTGTCTTGGCCTCGACCGGCAGTTCCGCGTCTACCGGTGTTTCGGCCGCACTCGGCACGTCAGCAAGCCGGGTCCACCGATCACCGAGCGCAGCATCCCGCAGGCGGGCGATCTCGGCGTCTCGCTCGCGCAGTTCGTCCCCGAGTCGGTCCAGCAACAGGTCCGTCTCGGCGAAGCGGTAACCGCGCACCGCAACCGGGAGCCGGATCGCTTCGACCTCGGCCGGGACGAGCCGGCGCGTGGTCGGAAGCAGCCACGGAGGCTCATCACGCAGCGGCGGGGCGATTTGCTCCCCCGCCGGCAACACATTCGCAACCACCAGGAACAGCACGACGACCACGACGATCGCGAGCACCCCGTACAACAGCAGCGTCAGCACGCCCCGATCGTGTCACATACCCGCGCACGGCGCCGTTGGCCTGTGATGAACTTGCCGGCGTGGATCAGATCAATTCAGTAGTGAGCGAACGCGTCGACGACGGGATCGAGGTTCTGCGCCTGAACCGCCCGGATAAGCGCAACGCGCTGGACACTGCGTCGCTGGATGCGCTCAACTCCCGATTGCAAGCGCTGGCAGACGACCCCGACCTTCGCGTACTCGTGCTCTCGACGACAGACCCGCGGGCGTTCTGCGCCGGTGCCGACATCGCCGAGTCGCTGGACCACGACGGCGGAGTCGTCCGGATGGCAGCATTTACGCGGATGTACACGCTGATCGAGCAGTTCCCGGTGGCGACGATCGCGGTCTGTGTCGGCAACTGCGTCGGGGCGGGGGCGGAGATCGTCGCCGGAGTAGACCTGCGGGTGGGCGGCGACAACCTCAAGCTCGCCTGGGCTGGTGCACGCCTTGGCGTGCCGGTCGGTCCGGCCCGGCTGGCGCCACTGATCGGGGTGGCTCGGGCGAAGGATCTCGCGCTCACCGGCCGGACGATCGGGATGGACGAGGCGGCCGCGATCGGTCTGCTGCAGCGCACCGCGCCGGCTGATCAGGCAGAGGCAGTGGCACTCACGATGGCGGCCGAGATTGTCCGTCAGTCCCCAGACGGCATCCGGGTGCTCAAAGCGATGTTCAGCGAACTGGACGCGATGCCGCACCGCGTCGCCTATGAGAACGAGTTCCTCATGCGCTTTCAGCGCGACGGATCCGGTCTGCCCCGCGGTCGCTGAAGACGGCGAAAGCTTCCTGCACCGTCCTCGCCCGATGCAGCGTATGCAGTGCAACCGGACGCACGAATCCCTTTTCCTGCAGGGCTTCTAGGAACGCCCAGAGCGGCGCGTAGAAGCCATCCGGATCCAGTACGACGACCGGTTTGGAGTGCATGCCCAGCGATGCGGACGTCCACACCTCAAACAACTCCTCCAGCGTCCCGATACCACCGGGCAATGCCAAGAACGCGTCCGCGTGTTCGTCCATGGTCCGTTTGCGTTCACGCATCGTCTCGACGACCACCAGTTCGTCGGCGTCGGTGTCGGCGACCTCCAACGGGACGAGGTGGGATGGGATGACGCCGAGCGTGTGTGCCCCTCCGGCGCGTGCGGCTCGGGCCACCGCACCCATCATCGACACGCGCCCGCCGCCGGATACCAGCGAGTGCCCGTCCGCCGCGATCCGCGATCCGACCTCTGCCGCC
>JBDTDN010000254.1:0-4011 GCA_039923055.1 Jatrophihabitantaceae bacterium | reverse complement strand
AGACCTCCTACATAGCCCTCACCTTCCACGTTCTTGGCACACCGGCTGTAGTACTAGGCAGCGGATGGCGTGGATGCGTCATTCGAGGCGGTCAAGATCGCACGTTGCTTATCGGTGCCGGTCGTGTCCGACCCTGGCAGCCGAGTACGGAACGTTCCGCTTACGCGGCGCCCGTGTTCGGTTCGGAAACAGATGATGGGTTCGCCTGCCGACGTGGAACCTGGCCCGGTGATCCTGAGCCGACTACGACCACCACACGCGGCGACCAACTGGACCGGACGAAATATGCCAGTCAGCTGGCCAGCACACCGGCGAGCGTTCGTAATGCCCGAACCTGCTCGGCGTCCCCGATCACGATCAGCACATCCCCGGCGGCGATCTGCGCCGTCGGAGGCGGGTTGGTCCGGAACGTGTCACCCGGATGCCGCATGCCTAACACCAGGGTGCCGGTGCGATCGTGCACACGCGCGCTACGCAGCGTCTGACCGGCGAGCGGGGAACCCGACCGCACCTGGACCTGTTCGAGGCGGAACTCCAAGCTGCCGTCATGCATCACCACGTCCAGGAACTCAGCAACGTGCGGCTGGATTGCCAGGGCCGCCATCCGGACCCCGCCAAGATTCTGCGGATTCACCACCCGGTTCGCGCCGGCCTGCAACAGCTTCGCGACCGCCGGCTCGCTCGCCGCCCGCGATACGATAAGCAGCTCCGGGCACATCGCCCGCGCAGTCAGCGTGACATAGACGTTGTCGGCGTCGGCGTTAAGGGCGGTGACCAACACCCGAGCCCGATCAATACCGGCCGCCCGCAAGACCTCCTCATCCGCGGCATCGCCCACAAGACACGGCCCGTCAACGGTGGCGATCCGCTCCGGCGCCGAATCGATAACCACAATGTCGGTCTTGGCGGCACGCAGATAGCTGGCGACCGAGCGGCCCACCCGGCCCCAGCCGCACACAATGACATGCCCATGCATCGCCTCAATCTGCTGCACCATCCTGCGCCTCCCGAACGCATCAGCGAGCCGGCCCTCGACCAGGGTCTCGATCAACACACTAAACGTGTAACCGGCCGTCCCCACCCCAGCCAGAATCAGCACGATCGTAAAGATCTCCGCACCACGCCCGAACCGGTGCACCTCGCCGAACCCGACCGTGGTCACCGTGATGATCGTCTGAAATAGCGCATCCAACACGCCATAGCCGAACCCGACATAACCCACCGTGCCGCCCACGACGACCAACAGCATCGCCAACAGACCAACCCGCAACCGCCCCACAACCCGGCTCCGCCCGCTAGGCGAACCACCAGGCAACCCGCCGATCGACACACCTCATTCTCACCCACAGCGTCTGTCGCCGGCGACTGCCAGGTCCGGTATCGGCGGACTGAGCGACACCGGCGGGTTGCAACAGGAGATCGCTCGGCCGCGCTGCCTGCTCAACCGGCACGTGTGGGGCTCAAAAACCTCAGCCCGCACGCGTGACCGACCGCGCCATGCCTGATAGCTGCTGATAACAGCCGATCTGTCAGCCTGGAACTGAAATTGCGGACTGGGGCAACATTCGAACACCCGGGCCCGAGCCGAGGGTCAACTGGACGAGCGCCTCAACGCCAAAACCGATCTCGCACCTGCCGATCGAGTCAGAAATGATCTTGGCTCGTTCCCCCGCGTGCCCCATCGGGCGGCAAGGCCCGAGTTCTCTCGGTCACTAACGGACAGTTCGACCTTTCGCCAGCGGGCGGGCGAAGGTCAGAAACGGCGGTCAATGCGGTGCCCTAGCTGCGCGCCGTGCGGCGTTTCCCGCACTGACAGGTCCCATATCCCGGGGAGTGCAAACGCTAACAACGATAAACGGTCGGGGCCTAGACAGGCCCGGGACCGATCTTATGGCAGGCGTTGGGTATAAACCATCGTAGGCTGAATCGGAGATTTTACGGTGAACCGGGTCCGGCTCACATTTTCCCCGTAGTTACTGGGCTACAGGCCTGACCGAGGCGATTCGCGCTCGCCATCTCGCGTATGTCCCGCGAATTACCATCACTCGGCAGCAGCCGGCCGCACCCAGCCGCGCTCGGAAGCACTTCCGGGCTGGGCGACGAACCCGCCGGGTCGGCGGCGGCCGCACCGAATTTCCGTCGGCTTGCCTCACGATGTGATGGGGGTCCAGCTCGACAGAGATGGCTAGTTCGAGGCCAGGCTCGGCAGGATCGGCTCGGCGTCGATATTGCGTTCGGCGGCCACGAGTAGCAGCAATGAGCGGGCCTCTTCTTCGCATGCGTTGCAGCCGGCAAGGTGCGTGCGCATCGCCAGTTGATGCTGGTCCCGGGTGCCGGTGAGCAGCAGTTCGATATATATGTCGATCTGCTCGAAGCAATCCTCGCAGGACAGCCAGGGCTCGGTGTCCAGGGTCAGTCGCCGGGCTGATTCTGGTGTCAGCCGGTGGCGGGGTGTTGTCATGAATTCACCTCCGTGGGGCTGGAGGCGGCCAAATATCCTTGGGCCGTCAGGTGTCTGCGCAATCGTTGGCGGGCGTCATGCAGCGTCTTGTGGAGCGCGTTGCGGGTGCTGCCCAGTCGTTCGGCGAGCACGTCGATGGGGACGTCCTCGACGAGCAACGCCAACACGATCTCTCGCTGGTGGCTGGTGAGGCCCTGATCTATGGCGGCGCTGACGGCGCTGGAAAAGTCGCTCGCCGCGATGACCTGTTCGGGTGAGGCTCCCGGGGCGTACGGCTCATATAACAGGTCAAGGGTGACTTCGCGATGGCGCCACATGTTGCGTCGGACCTCGACGGCGGCGTGCAGGATGGCGAATTTGTAGGCCCACGTGGTGAACCGGCTACGCCCTTGGAACGTTGCCAGCTTGGCGAGCACGGCGACGGTCGCCTCGTCAGCGGACTGGCGCACGATGTCCTCGATTCGGACCGTGCCGAGCTTGGGCAGCGTGTGGTACATCTGCGCGATCTGATGTTCGGCGCCCCGCAGCATCAGCTCGTGCAGCCGGCGAAGCGCCTCTTGATGCTCGGGTCCGTGCCCGGATAGCGCGGCGATCCACCGCGCGTCCGAGTCAGCGGGCGCTGACTGTTCGCACTCGCCCTCGGTGACAACTTCGGACGCCGTCATGAGCGGACTCCTGTGTGGTCAGTGGTGACCGTGGCCAAGTCCAGTATCCGCGCTGCCAGTTCAGGCGGGCAACCGCGGTCCAGCAGTGAGCAAAGCGCGTGCAGATCGGTGCCCGGCCGCGCGGCCAGTTGGGCAGCGAACGCCGGGGCGAACCCAGCTACCTCCAACTTGCGCTGCCTCCAGGCGATGACCTGTGCCGATTGGCCTGGGTGGGAAGTTGTACCGCAACGTGTTTGACGGTTGGATCTCATGCCCTCTTAGTATCGTTCCACACCCCTGGTCTTACCCCGGTACCCCACCGAGTACGCCGGTCCTTCCGGCGCTTTCGACATCGGCTGGTCGCGCCGCTGAGCATCCGGACGCGTCGGGTGCAGAAATTTCCTCTCAACAGGTAAGACCTGCGCTGTCTGGCACACATACATCCATGTGACGGTCGTTGGCCTCACCGATGCAGGGCAGTCGTGCTCACATCGTTTCAGTTCCGTCGTGTGCGACGGGTGTAGCAAAGGATTGCCATGAACGGTACGAAGAGGCGACGCAGACCATTCATCTCGGGTCTAGCGGTCGTGACCATCGCATCGACCACGTTCCTCGGTGGCGCCGCCATCGCAGTCGCAGCCCCGTCAGGCAATGCCGCGCATACCAGCGCAGTCACCGCCGCCCCGTCAGCAAACGGGGCGGTGGCACTGTATACCGGAATGCAGAAGCTGTGGATCGATCATATGTATTTGACGTACGAGACGGTTGACGCGTTCGTTCACGCGCCGGATCAACTGACTGCCAACCTCACCCGGTTGCTGCAGAACCAAACCGATATCGGCAACGCCATCAAACCTGTTTACGGCGATGCTGCCGGCACGGAGTTGAGCACGCTACTGAAGGCCC
>JBDTDN010000253.1:0-5330 GCA_039923055.1 Jatrophihabitantaceae bacterium | reverse complement strand
CGTTGCGCCCAGCCGCCCCCGCCGCGACCCGCCCGGCATCGACACCGACCACCGACAGCCCGCGGGCAACCAGCGCGTCGCACGCAGCCAGTCCCGATCCGCCGAGCCCGACCACACACGCGTCCGCGACGCAGTCGCCGCCCAGGGCAGGCAATCCAGTCCACGTCGCGACGACCGGATCGTCGTCCCACCCGACGCTCACAGGACTTTGGATAAGAATGCCTTCGTCCGCTCGTGCTGAGGATTGGCCAGTACATCGCGCGGGTTGCCCCGTTCCACGACCACACCGGCGTCCATGAACACGAGTTCGTCGGCGACCTCTCGGGCGAATCCCATCTCGTGAGTAACCACGATCATCGTCATGCCAGCCTTGGCCAGTTGCTTCATCACGTCGAGCACCTCGCCTACCAACTCGGGGTCCAGTGCCGACGTCGGCTCGTCGAACAGCATCAGCTTCGGCTCCATCGCCAGGGCCCGTGCGATCGCCACACGTTGCTGCTGTCCACCGGACAATTGCGCCGGATACGCCTGCTCCTTGCCAGAAAGACCGACTTGGTCCAGCAGTCGGCGCGCATTGGCGATCGCATCGGTCTTGGACCGGCCCTTCACCCGGACCGGCGCCTCCGTGATGTTCTCCAGCGCGGTCATGTGCGGGAACAGGTTGAAGTGCTGGAAGACCATCCCGATGTCGCGCCGCTGCCGCGCGGCCTCGCGCGGATGCAATTCGTGCAGGCGCCCGCCCCGCTCGGCGTAGCCGACCAGGACTCCGTCGACGTACAGCCGACCAGCGGTGATCTGCTCGAGATGATTGATGCAGCGCAGGAAGGTCGTCTTGCCCGATCCGGACGGTCCGACCAGACACATCACCTCACCGGGCTGGACGGTCAACTCGATGCCTTTGAGGATGTGCAGCGCACCGAAGCTCTTGTGCACCTGTGCCGCTAGGACCATCGGCTGCCGGGGGCCTACGGATGAAACGGCGCTCATCGCGCGCCACTGCTTCCCGATTCGCCCGTCATCGCATTGGCCAGGGCCTGCAGTTGCCGCTTGGACATCTTGCGTGAGGAGCCTCTCGCGAAGTGTTTCTCCAGGAAGTACTGGCCGACCATCAGGATGCTCGTGATCACCAGATACCAGGTGGATGCAACCAGCAGAAGTGGCACCGGGCGGAAGTTCACCCCGGAGATCTGGCTGGCCTGGGCGTAGAGGTCGGCGTTCAGTGGGACGGCGATCACCAGCGAGGTCGTCTTCAACATGCTGATCAGCTCATTGCCGGTCGGCGGGATGATCACCCGCATCGCTTGCGGCAGCACGACCCGATGCATCGTCAGCGACCACGACATGCCCAGTGCTGTCGCCGCTTCGGTCTGCCCCTCCCCCACCGAGCCGATGCCGGCCCGGACGATCTCGGCCATGTAGGCCGCCTCGTTAAGCCCGAGGCCGAGGAAGGCGAAGAAGAATGCCGCCGACAGATGCTGGATGTTGTAGTGGGCGAACTGATGCACGAACGGGATGCCGATGTTCAGCACCGGATAAATCGAGGTGAACAGGCCCCAGAACACGAGTTGCACATAGACCGGCGTGCCACGGAATACCCACAGGTAGGCCAGCGCCGTGGACCGCAGTACCGGGTTCGGGGACAACCGCATCACGGCGAGGATCACGCCCAGAACGATGCCGAGCACCATGGCATAGAGCGTCAACTGCAAGGTGACCCAGGCACCCCGAGAAATTCTGCTGTCGAACAGGTAGTCGCCGTACGTCGACCAGTACAGACGTTTGTTCGTCGCCGCGCCGTAGACCACAAGAGCTGCCGAGGCGATGATCACGACTGCCGCGAGCCATCGGCCCGGATGCCGCAACGGAACCGCGTGGATCAGCTCCGGTTCATCGGGAGTGCCGCTCAGCACCGGAACCTCAGGGGCGGGCCGATCACCCGCCCCTGAACGACCAGCACCCACGTTCAGCTCGTCGCCCCGTTGATCACCGAGGTGGTTATCTCACCGGACTCGACGCCCCACCGCTTGCAGATCTGGTCGTACGCTCCGTTATCGATCAGCTTCTGCAGCGCCTTCTGCAGCGCCGGGCCCAGCGCCGAACCCTTCGGGATCGGCCAACCGTACGGAGTCGACTCGCTCACACCGCCGGCGAGCTGGAGCTTGCCGGCACTCTGCTTCACCGCGTACGCCGTCACAGGCGAGTCGGCAGACATGGCATCCACCTGGCCGAGCACGACCGCATTCGTGGCATTGTCCTGGCTGGCGAACTGAACCTTGTCGATC
Source organism: Jatrophihabitantaceae bacterium (assembly GCA_039923055.1). Classification (GTDB taxonomy): domain Bacteria; phylum Actinomycetota; class Actinomycetes; order Mycobacteriales; family Jatrophihabitantaceae; genus DASXYU01. The sequence goes on along the minus strand of JBDTDN010000253.1, from coordinate 3,048 downwards.
GCCTTCTTACCCGCGGCGACACATGCCTTGCTCTTGGCGGGAATCTCGTCGGTGTCCTCGACGGTGGTGGTCTGTACCGCGACCTTCAGGCCGCATGCGTTGTTCGGGTCGACCGTCTTACCGGTGGGCGAGGCCCACAGGATTCCGGCGCTGAAGTACGTGACGAAGTCGACCGTCTTCTCGCGCGTCTTGTTGTCAGTGAACGAGGACATCCCCATGTCGTAGGTCCCAGCCGTGACCGCTGGAATAATCTTGTCGAACTCCGCCTGCTGGTAGCTCGTCGTCAGCCCCAACACCTTGGCAACCGCGTCGAGTAGGTCTACGTCGAAGCCGACGACCTTACCGTTCTGGACGAACTCATTGGGCGTATATGGCGGGTTGACGCCGATGACGAGCTTGCCCGCCGCCTGGATCTTCGCCGGCACCATCGCCGCCAGCGTCGCGTCCTTCGCCACTACGGCGGATACCGATCCGGTCGGCGCGGCCGGCCCCTCCTTGTTGCTCGCGCAACCGGTCAGCGTCAACGCGCCGACTGCTGCGACCGACGTCAGGGTGGTCATGAGTTTGGAACGACTGAACACGAGCGCCTCCTAGGAATGTGCCGCCACCCTAGCCAGATCCGACCTCCTGGCGATATATGCGCGCTGACGAGGACGGTAATTGGTGCATAGATCGTGACTCCGGGAGCGCCCGACCGCGGGCAGCTGTTACGCGAGCGCGAGTTGCGTCTTGCCGAGTACCACGATGCCGCTGTCGGTGACGTGGTAGCGCGAGCGGTCCAGGTCGGTGTCGACGCCGATATGCGCGCCCTCGGGTACCACGACGTCCTTGTCCAGGATCGCGCGGCGCACGACCGCTCCCCGGCCGATCTGAACCCCGTCCATGAGCACCGAGCCCTCGACGTACGCGCCCGCATTGAGTCGCACACCGGAGGAGATGACGCTGTGCCGCACGGTCGCTCCGGAGATGATCGTGCCTGCGCCGACGATCGACTCCTGGGCCAGCCCGCCCTCGACGAACTTGGCGGCCGGCAGGTGCGGATGGTGCGTGTAGATCGGCCACTGCTGGTTGTAGAGGTTGAAGATCGGGTGCACGGCAATCAGGTCGGTGTGCGCGTCGTAGTAGGCATCGATCGTCCCGACGTCCCGCCAGTACCCGCGATCGCGGTCCTCGGCGCCGGGTACGTCGTTGTCGGCGAAGTCGTACACGTAGCACTGGTCCTGCTCGACCATCATCGGCATGATGCTGGCGCCCATGTCGTGGACCGAGTCCTGGTCGTCGGCATCGCGTTTGAGCGCGTCGAGTAACACCTCGGTGGTGAAGACGTAGTTGCCCATCGAGGCGAAACTCTCCTCCGGTGAGCCCGGCAGACCCGGCGGCTCAGCTGGTTTCTCCAGAAAATGCAACACTCGGCCATCGGCGTCGGAGTCAATCACGCCGAACGAGGACGCCTCGTGCCGCGGAACCCTGATCCCGGCGACAGTGGCCCCGGCGCCCGATTCGATGTGCTGGGCGACCATCTGCCTCGGGTCCATCCGGTACACGTGGTCCGCGCCGAATACCACGATGTAGTCGGGCTTGTCGTCATAGATCAGGTTGGAGGACTGCAGGATGGCGTCGGCGCTACCGGTGTACCAGCGCGGGCCCAGGCGCTGCTGAGCCGGCACCGGGGTGATGTAGTTGTTAATCACCGAGGACATCCGCCAGGTCTGGGTGATATGCCGGTCCAGCGAATGCGACTTGTACTGGGTCAGCACGCAGATCCGCAGAAAGTTCGCGTTCACGAGGTTGGACAGGACGAAGTCGATGAGCCGGTAGTTGCCGCCGAACGGGACGGCCGGCTTGGCGCGGTCGGCGGTCAGCGGCCACAGCCGTTTGCCTTCGCCACCTGCGAGCACCATTCCGAGTACGCGCGGGTCGCGGGGCATGGCTTAACCCTAGCGATGATCGGCGACGCGCACAGCAGTACGCGACCCATTCGCGGCCGGGCTAGGGTCGCCTCATGCGCGTTGCCGTCCTCACCCGCGAGTACCCCCCAGAGGTATACGGAGGTGCGGGCGTCCACGTCGAGTTCCTCGTGCGCGAGTTGCGTCGCGTGATGGAGGTGGACGTGCACTGCTTCGGAGCCGAGCGCCAGGAAGCGGATGTTCGGGCATACCGCGTCCCGACCGCGCTCGCCGGCGCCAATCCCGCGCTGCAGACCCTTGCTGTGGACGTCGAGATCGCGGCGGCGATCGGCACGGTAGACGTACTGCACTCGCACACCTGGTATGCGAACCTGGCCGGCGTACTCGGCGCGCAACAACACGGCGTCCCGCATGTCCTGACGGCGCATTCGCTGGAGCCGCAGCGGCCCTGGAAGGCCGAGCAACTCGGCGGTGGTTACGCGATATCGTCCTGGGCCGAGCGGCAGGCCTACGAAACGGCCGACGCCGTGATCGCGGTGTCCTACGGGATGCGCGCCGACGTATTGGGCGCCTACCCATTCGTAGACCCGGCCAGGGTGCATGTGATCCACAACGGGATCGACACCGCGCTCTATGCGCCCACACCGTCCGGACAGGTGCTCGCGCGGCACGGTATCGATTCGTCCCGCCCGTACGTCCTGTTCGTCGGGCGGATCACCCGACAGAAGGGGCTGATGCACCTGATTGCCGCCGCAGCTCGGTTCGACCCTGCCATCCAGGTGGTGCTGTGCGCGGGCGCTCCGGACACCGCTGCGATCGCGGCCGAAACCGCAGCATCGGTCGCCGCGCTCGCGGCACGTCGGGTCGGCGTCGTCTGGATCCAGGACATGCTGCCACGCGAAGACGTTAGGGCGCTTCTCACCGGCGCGACGGTCTTCGTCTGCCCATCTGTCTACGAGCCACAGGGCATTGTGAACTTGGAGGCGATGGCGTGCGAAACGGCCGTGGTGGCAAGTGCGGTCGGGGGCATCCCTGAGGTGGTCATCGACGGCGTCACCGGTCTGCTCGTGCCTTATGCTGCCGTACCGACCGAGCAGTTCGAGGCCGAACTTGCCGACGCCGTCAACGCGCTGTGCGCCGA
>JBDTDN010000252.1:0-3058 GCA_039923055.1 Jatrophihabitantaceae bacterium | reverse complement strand
TGGCCATCTCTGATGCAGGCCGCACCTACCTTCACAACTTCGACCACAGTCTGGCCGAGTTCGGCCACTGGGTCCAGGACCTGTTCTCGTGATCTCCTTTCGCTATCACATCGTTTCCATCGTCGCCGTCTTCCTGGCACTGGCCCTGGGCGTTGTCGTCGGCACGACCGTGCTTAACGGGCCCGTGACCAACGATCTGCGCAAACAAGTGAGTGGGCTGAACACCGACAAGTCGAACCTGAGCGGTCAGGTCAACGACCTGCAGAGCCAGGTCAACGGCGCGGGACAGTTTGCTGCGGCGTTCGGCGGCCAGGTCGTCCAGAACAAACTGAAGGACAAGAAGGTTCTGATCATCGCACTGCCCGGGGCCTCTGCGGCCAGTCAGGCGGCGATCGCGGCGGAGATCAAAGCTGGCGGCGCGCAGCTCACCGGGCAGTTCGTGCTCTCGAACGACTACGTCGATCCGAGTAGCTCCAGTGACATCAACACGCTGGTGACCGGCTCGCATCCGATGGCACTGACCCTGCCCTCGACCAGCGACGGTCGCCAACTCGGCGCGGCGGTGCTGTCCTACGTGCTGGTCGGCGGTGGGGAGCCTACAGATCTGACCACGGTGCTGAGCGGGTTCTCATCGCTGCACCTGACCACTTCTGACCCGACGACGATTTCGCCGGCCAAGACGATCGTGGTCATCGGCGACGGACCCACCCCGGCCGACGGCTACGCCGGACAGGCCGACCTGGATCTGATCACGGCACTGCAGGCGCAGGGCGCGAAGATCGTGGTGGCCGGTGACGGCGCCGCTGCTACGGCCAATGGCATCGTGGGATTGGTTCGCGCTAGCGGCGTACGGGCAACCGTGTCGACGGTCGACGATGCAACGAGCGCCTTCGGGCCGATCTCCACCGTGCTTGCCTTGGCCGAGGTCGTCAATTCGCGGGTGGGACACTACGGTACGGCCAAGGGCGCGGACGCACCGTTCCCGAACCTGACCAGCTAAGGTCCGGCGAACCGGCCGGCAGCGAGGAGGTGCACGCCGTGGAGCTACCGACTCCGCAGAGTGCCGTCCTCGCGTTCGCTGCCTTTGTGCGATCGCGGCTGTCCGGCATGGGGGACACCCTGTCACCGCTGTGGTCCCGGCCGGACGGCAAGCAGTTGACGCAGTCCGCGGAAGCGTTGGCGAACGCGCGCCAGTTGGCGAGTGTGATCGTCGGCGCGGCGGCACCGTTTGCGCCGACCTCCTACGCGCGAGCCCGACTGCTGCGGCAACTGCACGCCGGCGGCATGCTGACCGAGCGCGAGGCCGAGGACGCGGAGCAGATTCTCGGCGTGGCGCAGTGACGATGCGGCGTTCAGGCGCTGAGGGTGTTAGCGTGAACTTCCGTGGATCGGACGCCTGCACAGACTAAGCACCTGTTCGTTACTGGAGGCGTCGCCTCCTCCCTGGGAAAGGGACTCACGGCCTCAAGCCTCGGCTCTCTGCTCAAAGCACGCGGTTTGCGAGTGACGATGCAGAAGCTCGATCCCTACTTGAACGTTGACCCGGGGACGATGAATCCGTTCCAGCATGGTGAGGTGTTCGTCACCGAAGACGGCGCCGAGACCGATCTGGATATCGGCCACTACGAGCGGTTCCTGGACACCGACCTGGTCGGATCGGCGAATGTCACGACAGGTCAGATCTATTCGACGGTGATCGCCAAGGAACGACGCGGTGAGTATTTAGGCGATACCGTCCAGGTCATTCCGCACATCACCAACGAGATCAAGTCCCGAATTCGGGCGATGTCTGAGCCGGGCGCCGATGGCCTCACCCCGCACATCGTCATTACCGAGATCGGCGGCACCGTCGGGGACATCGAGTCGCTGCCGTTCCTGGAGGCGGCGCGGCAGGTGCGCCACGACGTCGGCAGAGACAATTGCTTCTTTCTGCACGTCTCGCTCGTGCCGTACCTCGCACCGTCCGGAGAGCTCAAGACCAAGCCGACACAGCACTCGGTCGCGGCGCTGCGCAGTATCGGTATTTCGCCGGACGCAGTGGTCTGTCGCAGCGACCGGGAGTTGCCCGACAACGTCAAGCGCAAGATCTCGTTGATGTGTGATGTCGAGGCCGAGGCTGTCGTCGCGGCGCCCGATGCGCCGAGCATCTATGAGATCCCCAAGGTGCTGCACGGCGAAGGTCTGGACGCGTTCGTGGTCCGGCGCCTCGACCTGCCCTTCCGGGACGTCGACTGGTCGGTGTGGGGAGATCTGCTGGACCGGGTCCACCACCCGACTGCCGACGTCACGATCGCACTGGTGGGCAAGTACATCGACCTGCCGGATGCCTATTTGTCGGTGTCCGAGGCGCTGCGGGCAGGCGCATTCGCCGAGCGGGCACACGTCACGATCAAATGGGTCGCCTCCGACACCTGCGACACTCCGGCCGGAGCAGCCAGTGCGCTCGCAGGAGTGGACGGCATCGTCGTGCCCGGCGGCTTCGGGATTCGCGGCATCGAGGGCAAGCTCGGCGCGTTGAAGTACACGCGAGAACGCGGCATCCCGACGTTGGGGCTGTGCCTCGGTCTGCAGTGCATGGTGATCGAGGCGGCGCGAAACCTGGCCGGCATCGCGGAGGCGAACTCCGCGGAATTCGAACCAGGCACGAGCGAGCCGGTGATCGCGACCATGGCCGACCAGATCGAAGCCGTCACCGGCCAGGCAGACTTGGGGGGCACGATGCGACTCGGTGCCTACCCGGCCCTGCTGGCCGAAGGATCGGTGGTCGCGAAGGCCTACGGCACCACGTCAGTCTCCGAACGCCATCGGCACCGTTACGAGGTGAACAACGCCTACCGCGAGCGGCTCGAGGCTGCCGGTCTGGTCATCTCCGGAACGTCACCGGATGGACGGCTCGTGGAGTTCGTCGAATTGCCCCGCGACGTGCACCCGTTCTATGCGGCTACCCAGGCGCACCCGGAATTGAAATCCCGCCCGACACGCGCACATCCGCTGTTCCAGGCCTTCATCGGCGCGGCACTGGAGTACAACGCGGCAGAGCGACTTCCGGTGGAGATTC
>JBDTDN010000251.1:0-2985 GCA_039923055.1 Jatrophihabitantaceae bacterium | reverse complement strand
AACACCGCTCGTCACTCCGCCCGGTGCTGAGCAGCCATCCTGGTTCGGCTGGGCCGGGTTGGCAGAGTCGGAGGAGTCGGCCTCGGACGGCGAACTGGCCGACGCGCTCGCCATCGATGATGCTGCGGACTTCGCCGATGATGCCGCCGTGGGGCTGCCGCTGTCCTCCTCGCCGACGTCGGCCAAACGGGGTCGACACTCGCGCAAGGACAAGAGCTCGTTGGACCTGAGTGCGTTCGCCCGCCCAGATGATCTGGCCGATGCCGATGCCGACGCCAAAGCAGATGATTCACGCTCGGCCAAGAAGCGCCGGGGCCGGCGCCGAGCACGCCGCAAGGCACCGTGGTGGGAACTGCCGGGGCTGGTGCTGTTCGCGATCCTGATCGCAGTGCTGGTCAAGACGTTCGTCATCCAGCCGTTCTACATTCCGTCCCAGTCGATGGAACACACGCTCTACGGCTGCCCCGGGTGTTCCGGCGACCGGATCTTGGTCAACAAGATGATCTACGATCTCCGTGACCCGCATCCTGGCGACATCGTCGTGTTCAACGCGCCGCCGGGTTGGAACGATGAGCCGACGTCGCAACCACCGAGCAACCCGATCGTTCGGGCGGTCCGCGGCTTCGGTCAGCTGATCGGCTTCGTCCCACCGGACGGCCTGGTCCTGGTCAAACGGGTGATCGCCAGCGGTGGGCAGACCGTCAAGGGCGTGGCAGGACCGGACGGTCACGACATCGTCATGGTCAGCGACAATGGCAACGCCGGCCCCTGGAGCACGCTCGACGAGCCTTTCACCTTCTACGACGGCACGGACTCGCACGCGGCGTTCGGGCCGGTGACGGTGCCCAAGGGCAGGCTGTGGGTGATGGGTGATCACCGAAACGATTCGGCGGACTCCCGTTTCCACTGCAACACCACCAACGGCATGTGCGGAGCCGATGCCGATCCGGTGACCAGCACCGTTCCGATCAGCGACGTCATCGGCAAGGCCTTCGTGATCGCCTGGCCCCCGTCGCGTTGGCGCACGCTCGGGACCCCGTCCACCTTCGAACACGCCGCGATGGCGGCGGGCGGCGGGCTGCCCGCGGTCGCGTCGACCCTGTTCGTCGTGCCTGCCTTTTTTGTCCGACGTCGGCGACGGCGGAGCAGACGAGGTCCTGGCCGGTGACGGCTCCTACCCTTCGGATCGGTGGTCGCGCGCTGCTGATCGACCCTGAAGGCCGAGTGCTATTGATCCATGAGCGAGTTGAGGTAGGCACGCACTGGCTGACTCCTGGCGGCGGACTCGAACCGGACGAGTTGCCGTGGCAGGCTGCGGTCCGGGAAGTGTTCGAGGAGACCGGCATCGTCATCCACCTGGGCGCTAATTCGCCGGAGGTGCTGACTACCCGTCGACTGTGGTCGTGGCGACACCTTCACTTCGACCAGACCGACCACTTCTTCATGGCTCGGGTGCCTGTCGGTGTGAATGTCGTTCCGCAGGCGCTGACTGAGGTCGAGAGCCTGACCGTGCTCGGACACGACTGGTGGACAGCCGAGCAGTTGCGTACGACCGGCGAACAGGTCGTCCCGGACGGTCTGGCGGACTTGCTGGATGAGCTGGGTCGCTGAGAACACCGGTCCGCGTAACCTCGATCAGGTTATGAACGTCAGCGATGCGCCCGGTCCGCGCCGATTGATCGTGCGGCGCGACACTGGCCTGAACGCGTTCGAGGCAGTCCTGGATCGCGCAGGATTCTCTCGGGTGGCCGGCGCGGACGAAGCCGGTCGCGGCGCGTGCGCGGGGCCGCTCGTTGTCGCCGCCTGCGTCTTGCCGGCCGGTCGTCGTGGACGGATAGACAAGCTGAACGATTCCAAGGTGCTCAGCGCGGCTACCCGGGACCGGCTCTTCGACGAGATCGTCGGCCGTGCTGCCTCGTACTCGATCGTGGTCGTTCCGGCCGCCGAGATAGACGCATACGGACTGCACGTGGCCAACCTGGCAGGAATGCGCCGCGCAGTCGGGACGCTTGCGCCGGGCGCGGACTATGCGCTGACCGATGGCTTCCCGGTGTCCGGCGTCGGGGTACCCAGCACCGCGGTCTGGAAGGGCGATGCGACGGTCGCCTGCATCGCCGCCGCGTCGATCCTGGCGAAGGTCACCCGCGACCGGATCATGACCCAAATGCACGAGCGGTGGCCCGAGTACAACTTCGCCAAACACAAGGGCTACGTGACCGAGATGCATGCGCAGGCGCTACAGCGGTGGGGACCCTGCGCCGAGCATCGCCGTCGCTACGTCAACGTCCGCCGGGCCGCTACGATGACAATCCGATGAGTACCGAGGACCTTGAGAACTACGAGACCGAGATGGAGCTTCAGCTCTATCGCGAATACCGCGACATCGCGGCGCAGTTCAACTATGTCGTGGAGACCGAACGCCGGTTCTACCTCACGAACGACGTCGACCTGCAACCGCGCAACGCCGACGGCGAGGTCTACTTCGAGCTCACCATGCGTGACGCATGGGTCTGGGACATGTATCGGCCGGCCAGGTTCGTCAAGACGGTCCGCGTCGTCACGTTCAAGGACGTCAACATCGAAGAACTGGACAAGCCTGAGCTGGAACTACCCGGCGGCAAGGCCGGTTTCGGCGGGTAGGACAGTTTCGGGTCCTCGTCCACAGGCGGGGGTTTTTCCACCGCGCGACCGTGCTCGACCGCATGCGTCCTAGGGCTGCACGACAGTCGTCGCATGCGAGTCAAAGATGCGGTCGGACGGTACGGCGAGAATCTTGCGGCGGACTACCTGCGGGCTGCTGGCCTCCAAGTTCTGGAACGCAACTGGCGGCGCCCCGAGGGGGAAGTAGACATCATCGCGCTCGACGGCGCCACTGTCGTGTTCGTCGAGGTAAAGACCCGGTCAACCACCGCCTTCGGTGACCCGGCCGAGGCGGTGACCGCGCAGAAGGCGGCCCGGATCCACCGGCTGGCGATGCGCTGGGTC
>JBDTDN010000250.1:0-14875 GCA_039923055.1 Jatrophihabitantaceae bacterium | reverse complement strand
GCAACGCCTGGTTGCGACGTACTTCCCGTTCGTGCAGTTCCTGTCCGCGGTGGCCGACGCCGTCGTTCTCGGCGTGGGTGCTCGGCTGATCGCGTCCGGCTCGCTCACCCCAGGCGCCCTGATCGCGTTCATCCTTTACATCAACATGTTCTTCTCCCCTATCCAACAGCTGTCGCAGGTGTTCGACTCCTGGCAACAGACCCGCGTGTCGGTAGGGCGGGTCGCCGAGCTGATGTCGCTGCAGACACTAACGCCCGACGCTGAATCACCTTTGCTGGTAAGGCGATTGACCGGAGCGGTCGCGCTGGACGACGTGCACTTCAGCTATCCGGTGGTGCCGGCGCGTCCGGGTGTAGGCCGTCGCGGTCCGGCGGACGCGCGGCTGCCGATCATCCTCGACCGGCCGACCAAGCCACCGGAGGCGCTGCGCGGTGTCACGATCGACGTCCGGCCCGGCGAGACGATCGCGCTCGTCGGGGAGACGGGCGCCGGCAAGTCGACCGTGATGAAACTGCTGGCGCGCTTCTACGACCCGGACAGCGGTACCGTTCGGGCCGATGGGTTGGACCTACGCGCTCTGGACCTGCACGGGTTCCGCACCCAACTCGGATACGTGCCACAGGAGTCGTTCCTGTTCAGCGGTTCGATCCGCGACAACATCGCCTACGGTCGCCCGTTGGCAACCGACGGACAGGTCGAGGCCGCCGCGCGGGCCGTCGGAGCGCACGAGTTCGTCGCAGCGCTGCCCGGCGGCTACCTGCACGAGTTGTCCGAGCGGGGCAAGTCGCTGTCGTCCGGGCAGCGGCAACTCATCGCCCTGGCCCGGGCTGAACTCGTCGACCCCGCGGTCCTGCTGCTGGACGAAGCGACCTCGAACCTGGACCTGGTGACCGAGGCGCGCGTTGCGGCGGCGATGCAGCACCTGTCGCGCTCACGGACCACGGTCGTCATCGCGCATCGCCTGCAGACCGCGCGAAACGCCGACCGGATCGCGGTGCTGGATCACGGCACGGTTGCGGAGGTCGGCTCGCACGACGACCTGCTGGAGGCCGGCGGTCGTTACGCCGCGATGTGGCAGACCTTCGAACTCGTCAGCCCCTCCGTGTGAGCTGGGTGTCCCTATCGAGGGTTCCCGGTTACGGAAGCTGGTCGGCCAGCCAGAGGTCGACGAGGTAGCGGGAGATCGACAGCTTCGGAGAGACAGCTGCCAGCCGTGCTTCGGGATCTGGTCCGGAGCCGGAATCCGCCCAGCCAGCAGCCTGCTGTACCTCCGCACGCGTGAACCAGCCCGCCTCCGCCATCTCGACCGGATCGAGATGGATCGACGGATCGCCATCCAACCTCCCGCTGAAGCCGACCATCAGCGATGACGGAAAAGGCCACGGCTGGCTCGCGACGTACCGGACGTCGGTGACCCGTACGCCGACCTCTTCGAAGACCTCGCGGGCCACCGCTGCCTCGAGCGACTCCCCCGGCTCGACGAACCCGGCCAGCGTGGAGAAGCGGCCGGCGCCCCACTGCGGCCCGCGGCCGAGCAGCGCGACGTCCTCACCGTCCAGCTTCGCCGTGATCAGCATGATCACGGCCGGGTCGGTGCGTGGGAAGTGCGTGCTGCCGTCGGCCGGGCAGTTCCGCGTCCAGCCGGCCTGCGTTTCGACCGTCTCGGCGCCACAGATCGAGCAGCGCGGGTGCCGCGAATGCCACTGCTGCAGACCGATCGCCGTCGTGACGAGCCCGGCCTGCAGGTCGTCCAGGTCCATCCCGACATCGCGCAGCGTGCTCCAGCCGTCCGCGCCCGGGAGGACGGTTGCCGCGAAGTACGGCACGTCCTCGTCGACGCCGAGGAAACGCCGTACGGCGTCGGGCGGAACCTCCGGCGCCGCCACGAACGCCAACTGTGCGGCTCCGTCCGGTCCGGTCCGGACCGGGGTGGACGACTTGGCACTGATCAGCAGGATGCGGGCACGGGTCCAGGCCTGGGCCAACCAGTCGGCGTCGCCGCGGTGCGGCGCGGCGCGGTCGAACCCGTCGCCGGTCAGCATCGGTCCGGTCGTCATTGCTCGATGGGGCCGAGCAGGGCGAGCGGATCGGCGATCGCGGCCGCGTCCCCGACGACGACCCCCGTCAGGCGCGACGGTGCGAAGAACTCCGCCGCGGCCGCGCTCACCTCGTCCACGCCGACGGTGGAGAGCCGCTGCGGATGGTCCAGGATCCAGTCCAGTCCGAGTCCGAACGCGGACAGTGCCGACAGCGTTGATGCGAGCCCGGACTGGGTCGCCGTCGACAGTGCGAGCGTGCCGATCGCGTACTGGCGCACGTTGTCGACCTCGGCCTCGGTGACCGGCAGCGAGGCGATCTTGCCCAGCTCGTAACGGGTCTCCAGCATCGCCGGGCCGGTGACCTCGGTGGCGACCTCTACGTCGAACATCAGCGTCGAACCCAGTGCGTGATGATCGATCCGACTGTGCGGACCGTACGTATAGCCCTTGTCCTCGCGGATGTTCTCGGTCCAGCGCGAGGAGAAGTAGCCGCCGAAAGCCAGGTTCGCCAACTGCAGCGCGGGATACCGCTCGTCCGAACGCGGTACCGCGACGCCGCCCATACGTATCGACGTCTGCACCGAGCCCGGTCGATCGATGATCAACAGTGGACCCGACGGCGGCGTCGGCAGCGCGGGCACCCGACCAGCGCCGGCGCGACCGGTCCAGCCAGCGAATGCGCGGGCGAGTTGATCGAGCACTCGTGCGGGGGTGACGTTGCCGACGATCACAAGCACCCCGGCGTCGGGACGGACGATGTCGGCGTGCAGCTTGCGCAGTTGGGCCGCGGTGGTAGCGGCGACCGCATCGGGCAGCGGGAGATCCAGCGCGTACGGATGCTCGCCCCACATCCGGTGGCCCAGCGCCTCACTGGCGACGGTGCCCGGACGCGAGCGGGCCATCGTCAGGTGTTCGACCATCCGCTCACGCTCGGTGGCCACCTCCGCCGCGGGGTAGGTCGCCTCGGTCAGCACCGTGGAAATCAGCGCGAGCAGTTGGGCAAACTCCGTTGCCAGCACGTTGCCACCGAGCATCAGCCGGTCAGCATCGACGCTGACCGACAGGTCGCCGCCGAGCCCCTGCACGGTCCCGGCCAGCCCGACTCGGTCCAGCCCGCCGGCCCCGGTCAGGATCGTCTCACCGAGCAGGCTTGCCTGCGCGGGACGGGAGGGTTTGGCCGACAGCGCAGGCAGCCGCAGTCGTAGTTCGACGATCGGCACGCCCGGCTTGCGGACCACGACCACGCGCAACCCGTTGTCCAGAACTGTGTCGGCTACGGCGAGCTTGTGTGCCTTGCGCGGCTTCGTCAGCGCCGGAACCGGTGTGATCGAGGTGGTCGTCATTTGGCACCTCCGGCTGTGGGGGCGTGGCCGCTAGGGGTGAGTTCGAGGACGGCTCTTCGGTCAGGACGCAGTTCGGCGGCTGCGGCGCGCAACGCATCCTCGGTGATCGCGGCGAGTCGGCCCGGCAATTCACCGATCAACTCGGCCCGGCCGTAGATGAGCTGGAACTTCGCGAACTCCAACGTCCGCGCCAGCACCGAATCCAGCTCACGCAGTAGCACGCTGACCAGCCGGGTCCGAACCCGATCCAGCTCCCCCACGACGAGCCCGGACTGCGCAACCTGCTCGATCTCCTCGTCGACAGCCCGGAGAATCGCCTTCAACGAACGCGCATCGGGGTAGTGCGCGGTGATCGTGAACGCCGTCGGATCACGCTCGTCGAACGGATCACCGAACTCGCCGAGATAAGCCCCGATGTCAGTGACCAGATGATCGCGGTGCACCAGCCGCTGCTGCAGGCGCGAGGCGTCACCGTCGCTGAGCACCTCCGACAGCAGCAGGTTGGCCAAGTGGGCGTCAAGTGAGCCAACCGGGTCAGGAACGCGATAGCCGATCGCGACAGCCGGCATCGGCGCGTTGGGATCGTCATGCGTGGCGCGGCGCTCGGCGGTCAGCGCCGGCTCGGCGAAGCTCGGCCGCTTTGGTGCGCGCCGCTTCTTGATCACACCGAAGTGCTTGTCCACCAGCGCGATCGTCTGGTCCACGTCCAGATCGCCACCGACGGCAAGCACCGCGTTCGCCGGCGCGTAGTACTTGTTGAAGAAGTCCTTCGCGTCGGCGACCGTTGCCTGCTCCAGGTCCTCGAATCCGCCGTAGCCGTTGTGCGAGTTGGCGAAGGTGTCGAACAGGACGTTCGGCAGGTAGATCCAGGGGAAGCCGCCGTACGGGCTGTTCAGGACGTTCACTCGGATCTCGTTCTTGACGACCTCGAGCTGGTTCGCGAGATTTTCCTCGGTGAGCCGCGGGCCGAGCATGCGGTCGGCCTCCAAGAACAGGCCGCGTTCCAGGGCGTTGGACGGCAGCGCCTCGAAGTAGTTGGTGTAGTCGAAGTGCGTGCTGCCGTTGAACATCCCGCCGCTGCTCTGCACGTAGCGGAAGTGTTCGAGCTTCTCCAGATTCGCCGAGCCCTGGAACATCAAGTGTTCGAACAGGTGCGCAAAGCCCGTGCGCCCCTCCGGCTCGGAACGGAATCCGACGTCGTACAGCACCGCGACGCCGACGACCGGCGCCGAACGATCCGGGGCGAGCACGATCCGCAGGCCGTTGTCCAGTGTGTGGTGGACGAGTTCGAAGGACGGGGCGGGCAACTTCGGGCTACGAGGCACGTTCGCCACCCTACGGTGCGACGCGATCAGATGACTTCGTGCGTGCGGCGGCCCGCCGGGCCAACTCGTGAACCCGTTCGTTCTTGATGTTCAGGCTCATGGTGAACAGTCTGCCTAGTAGGGCGCATCTTCTACCATTACTTCAGACCGGCGACTCCGAGTGCAGCCAGATTTGCCCAGAGCAGGGCGGCCGCTTCGGCGCCCTTGTAGAGCATCGACAGATTGACCTTCTCGTTGGGCGCATGGATCTGGTCGTCCGGCAGTCCCACACCGAGGAAGACCAGCGGCGCGCCGAGCGCGAGTTGGATCGCGGCCTCCGGGCCGCTGCCGCCCTCGCGGGTCGGCAGCACCGGCAGGCCGTCGAAGGCGGTACTGATCGCATCGGCGAGCGCCCGGTACGCGGGGGTGTCCGTCGCGACCAAACACGGCGCGACGCCATCGCCCTCCCAGTCGACGGTCGCGACGATTCCGTCCGGGGTGTGCGCGGCAACGAACTGCTCGACTGCGGCAATGATCTTGTGCGGCTTCTGGGCGGCCACCAGCCGGAAGGAGAGCTTGGCGAACGCGTCGCTCGGGATGATCGTCTTACCGCCGCCGCCCTGGTAGCCGCCGCCTAGGCCGTTGACCTCAGCGGTTGGGCGGGCACCGAGTCGCTCCAGGGTGGTGAAGCCCGTCTCCCCCGTCAGCGCTCGGGACTGCGCGACGGTCAGGAACTCGGCATCGTCCACTGGCACCCGCGCGAACAGTTCCCGTTCCTCGGTCGTCAGTTCCAGTACGTCGTCGTAGAAACCCGGGACTTGGACGCGGCCATCGGCGTCGTGCAGTGCAGCGACCAGTCGGGCGATGGCGGTGGCCGGGTTGGGTACCGCGCCACCGAAGACGCCCGAATGCAGGTCCAGATCGGGGCCGTGGAAGCTGACCGTAGCCGCGGCAAGCCCGCGCATGCCGGTGACGGTGCTGGGTTTGTCGAGGGCGATCATGCCGGTATCGGTAATCACCACCACGTCGCAGTCCAGCCGGGCGCGACGCTCGGCGAGAGTCGCCTCAAAGTTGGGCGAACCGGACTCCTCCTCGCCCTCGATCAGGAACTTGAGGGTGACGGCCGGGCTAGTACGTCCGGTGGCGGCGAGGTGCGCCCGCAGGCCAAGCAGGTGGAACAGCAGTTGACCCTTGTCATCGGAGGCCCCCCGCGCCCGAAGCAGGTCCGCTTCCACTGTCGGATCAAACGGATCGGTATGCCAGAGCTCGAGCGGGTCGACCGGTTGGACGTCGTGATGGCCGTAGACCAGGACGGTGGGCGCCTCGGGTTCCGCACTGGGCCACTCGGCGTAAACGGTCGGCAACCCGGCGGTGGGCCAGATCTCGACGGTCGGGAAACCGGTGCGGCGAGCGGCGTCGGCGAACCACTCGGCGCTGTGGACGACCTCGGCGTGGTGCTCGGGCTGGGCGCTGATGCCAGGGATGCGCAGCCATTGGTCGAGATCATCGAGCAGTTCCTGGCGGTGGTCGGTGACAAAGCTCCGTACGTCAGTCATGGCGACGACGTTAGCCAACGACGAGCGCGCGCAGACCGTCGGCGTCGAGCAGATTCGCCGGCGACACGGTTTCGCCGGTGCGAACGTAGTGGAACGCGGCCTTAACCAGGTGCAGGTTGGCGTCGGGAATGTTGTTGAGCCGGGCCCAGGCGAGCCGGTACGCCGCGAGTTGGACGGCGGCCGCCTGGGCATCGGCGCCGGTCGGACGACGGCCGGTCTTCCAGTCGACGACCAGCCAGCCGGCGCGCGCGTTGCCGAAGACTGCGTCCATGCGCCCGCGGATCACAGGCCCGCCGGCTCCGCCCACAGTCATCTCGAACGGAACCTCGACCTCGGCGGGGGTCCGGTCGGCCCACTCGCTGGCCTCGAACGCGTCCCGCAGCGCCAGGAAGTCGGAGTCGTCGGCGTCCGCATCGGCGGCACCGGGTAGCTCGTCCACATCGAGCAGGGTCTGTGCCTGCCAGCGTTGTTCGAGCCAGGTGTGGAACGCGGTGCCTCGACGAGCCCACGGCGCGGGTGGCATCGGCAGCGGACGGCGGATACGTCGGGCCAGCTCGGCCGAATTGCGTTCGAGTTCCACGAGCTGGGAGACCGACAGCTGGCGCGGCAGGTCCACGTCGATCACCTGGCCACGCTGCAGACCGGCCCGCTCGGTCAACAGCGCGTTGACGTCGTGGTGCCACTGCGCCGGGCGCGGCAACGCGCTGAGCGCCAGCGCATCCTGGGTCGGCGTCGCTTGCGACCCACCGGTCGCGGATCGGGCTGCGGCGGCATGGACGAGAGCCGCACCCGCTTCGACCTGTTTGCGCCTACCCGCATGCGCACCGAACGGGCCGAGCGGGTCAGCAGGCCACAGCCCGGTCTGGGCGATCGCGGTCACCGGGTTCTCGGCACCGTCGGCGGGATCGAACCAGACTTCCGGAGCGGCGAACGCCTGTAGTTCGGTCAGGAACGGCGACGGTTCCCGCGGCGTTTTGGTGGTGTCCCAGCAGTAGCCGGAGGCGAGCAGCACCGACTTGGCCCGGGTCAGTGCGACGTACGCGAGCCGGCGCTCCTCCTGACCGTGCCGCGCGACGAGCTCGTCGTGGTGGTGCGCCAACCGGTCGCGGACCTGTTTGCGGTCCACGGCGCCGGCGATCTCGAACTGTGGCAGGTCAGCACGATCACCCCGTAGGGGCCCCGGGAGCTCGTGCCGGGCCTTGGTCCAATTGACCGCCTTGGGCTGGGCAGGGAAGACCTCTGCCACCAGGCCCGGGACGGCCACGATGTCCCACTCGAGGCCCTTCGCACCGTGGACGGTCAGGATTTGTACCCGCTCTGCCTCCACCACGACCTCGCCGGCCTCCAGGCCGTTCTCCTCCTCCTCGGCAGCGTCGAGATAGGCCAGGAACGCTCGCAGCGTGGACTCGTCGGCCTCGGTGGCGAACCGCGCTGCCTCGTCGAGGAACCGGTCCAGGTGCGCGCGGCCCACTGCGACGCGATCGGCGCGCGCGGCCACCTCGATGTCGACGCCAATGGCTCGTTCGACATCTGCGATCAGTTCGGTGAGCGGCGCGGCGACCCGGCGCCGTAACCGGCGCAGCTCGCCGGACAGCACGCTCAGCCGCGTGTAGCCGACCGGCGAGTAGTCCTCGGGCCGGCCCAGATCATCCAGTGCCTCGACCAGGCTCGCCTGCTCGCGTTCCTCGCTCGGCGGGGTGCCGTCGGCGGATCGCACGAACCACCCGGCGCGATCACGCAGTGCGGCCAGGTCGTGCGGCCCGATTCGCCAGCGGGCCCCAGTGAGCAGCCGCACCAGCGATCGGTTCGGCTTGTGCTCGGCCAACACTCGCAGCGTGGCCACGACGTCGCCGACCTCCGGGGTGGTCAACAGCCCGCCTAGCCCGACCACCTCGACCGGCAGGCCGCACTGTTGCAAGGCCTCGGCGAGCACGGGAATCTGCGCGCGGCGACGGACCAGCACGGCAGCGGTCCGGGTGCCTGCGGGCAGTTCGTCCCACGCGGTGTGGAGCTGCTCTGCGACCCAGCGCGCCTCGTCGTCGATCGTCTCGGTGCGCGCGATCTGCAGCCGCCCCGGACCGGCCAGCGCGGCCGGGCGCAGCGCGACGGTGAGGTCGTTCTCGCGCAGCGGCGCGGCGACGGCGTTCGCCGCGTCCAGGATGAGCCGGTCGTTGCGAAAGCTCGTGGCCAGCGGATAAACGAGCGACCGGGTGTCGTCGGAACGAAGAAACGTCCGGTCGAAGACGCCGATATTTCCGGCGCTCGCACCACGCCAGCCATAGATCGACTGGAACGGGTCGCCCACCGCGGTGACCGGATGTCCTGTGCCGAACAGCTCGTGCAGCATGACGATCTGGGCGTGCCCGGTGTCCTGGTACTCGTCCAGGAGCACCGCGCCGAACCGCGCCCGCTCCACCGCCCGGACCTCCTCGATCCGGGCCAGGCGCGCGGCCAGGACCATCTGGTCGCCGAAGTCGACCGCGGGCAGTGCGGCCTTGGCAGCAGCAAACTCCCGAACCAGCGGAAGCAGGGCGAGCCGGTGTTCCAGATGCTTCATCAGGTCGCCGGTCAGGCCGGGGCGCGCGGAGCGGATGTTCTTGCCCAGCGGAAGGAGTTCGAACTGCTCGATCAACTGCGCGCAGAACCGCTCGACGTCATCGATGTCGACGAGATGGTCCGCGAACTGTCCGGACATCGCCAGCACGTAGTCGACGATCGAACTCGGCGCCCCGATGTCCTGCGGCAGCGGGTCGGCGTGCCGTCGCATCACCCGGTCGGCCAACTGCCAGGCGAGCGCCGGCGACAGCAGTCGAGCATCGGGCTCCGCGCCCAGGCGCAGGGCCTGTTCACTGACCAGACGGCCCGCGTAGGCGGCATAGGTGGAGACCGTCGGCTCGCCGGCGCGCAGGGAGGCCAAGTGCTCGTGCTCGTCCGGATAGTCCCACTCGACGACGTGCCGCCACTGCGCCAGCCGGCGGCGGATGCGCTGACCGAGTTGGGCTGCGGCTTTGCGGGTGAACGTCAGGCCCAGCACCGCCTCGGGGGCGACCTGCCGGTTCGCGACCAACCACACCACGCGCGCCGCCATCGTCTCGGTCTTGCCTGAGCCTGCGCCGGCTATTACTACCGCCGGTTCCAGCGGCGACTCGATGACGGCCACCTGCTCCGATGTCGGCTCGGGCTGGCCCAGGCGTGCGCTCAGTTCGATCGCGCCGATCCGCTTCATGTGGTCACCTGCCGACCGTCGCTCTGCAGCGGACAGGACGTGCGGACATCGCAGCGGTTGCAGTCGGCCGAGACGGTAACGCTGAACGTGCTGCCACGCATCCGCTCGGCCACGTGGGCAACCTGTGCGGCGATCCAGTCTGGATCCTCGGCGTCGGACAACGGCCCTTGGCGCTGCTCGGGGTCCTTGCCGCTCGCTGCCAACTGCACGAGCAGCGCACCACCTGCAGTATCGCCGGCAGCAAACGCGCCGTGCTCAATCGCAAGCTGATATGCGGCGAGCTGCGGATGGTTCGGCAGGTCCTCGGCCTTCGGTTTGGTCTTGCCGGTTTTGAGATCCACGACGACCAGCCGGCCGTCGTTATCGCGTTCCAGCCGGTCGACCTGGCCGCGGATGACGGCGTCGCCGACCTCGACCTTGAAGCCGTCCTCGCGGGAGATCAGGGTGAGTTCACCGCGACTGTCCTGCAGCCAGGTGACAAGCTTGGCCAGGATGACGCCCGCCCGGACCCGCTCGTTCGCGGCGAACCACGGCGCCCCGAAGTCCAGGCCGGCCCACCGCTCGTCCAGCAGCCGCTCGAACGTCGCGAGGTCCGTGTCGGGGTCGGTGGTGGCGGCGAGGTCATGGATGAGCGTGCCGAGTGACGCCGCGATCTGGTCACCGTCGCGGGCGCCGAGTTGGGTCAGCAGGGCGCGTAGCTCACAGCGCAGGAACGACTCCAGGCGTGACGGGCTGACCGAGACCGGACGATCCGGTGCCGCGACGGGATCGCGCGTGCTGACGTCCGCAAGCCCCCACCACTGGTCAGGGTCCGCGCCCGGAACGCCGGAAGCGGCCAGCCGGGCCAGTTCGGTCGCGGCCGATGCGCGATCATCGGTCGACGCTGCCGGGTCACAGACGAACGCGCGCAGTTCGGCGACCAGGCCGGTCAGGTGGACGCCGAGCTGTGGCTCGGTCAGCGGTCGGGCGCCATCACCGGCGCCGGCATCGAGAGGATCGAGCTCGTCGAGGAAGCGGGACGACTGCTCCTGTTCGCCGACGACCGCCGTGACCACGACACGCTGCCGGGCTCGAGTCACCGCGACGTAGAACAGGCGGCGCTCCTCGGCCAACTGCGGCGCCACGAGCGAGAGGTTGGCGTCGTCACGTCCGGCCAGCAGGTCGACCAGCAGTTCCGAGCCGAGCAGCGTGCCTCGACGGCGTAGGTCCGGCCACGAGCCCTCCTGCACGTTCGCCACACAGACCAGGTCCCACTCCAAACCTTTGCTTGCGTGTGCCGTCAAGACCGCGACGGCCTCAGGATCTGCCGAACCGGTGGTCAGCGTGTCGCCGGGAATCTGCTGGGCGCTCAGGTGTTCGGCGAAGGCGGCCGCCGTGGACGCCGGCAGCCGGTCGGTGAACCGCGCGGCAGCGTCGAACAACTCGACGACCGCGTCCAGGTCACGGTCGGCGGCCGCGCCCGGCCAGCCGCCATCCCGACTCGCGCGCTCCCACCGACGGGCCAGCCCGGTCGCGTCCCAGATCGCCCAGAGCACGTCCTCGGCCGTCCCGTTGACGGCATCGCGGCCGGCTGCCAGCACCCGGGCGACCCGCTGCACAGGACGGCGGACGTGCTCGGGTAGCACCGCCGCGCCGAGCGGATCGAGCAGCGCGGGAGCGAGCAGCAGCGACTCGGCGACCGGCTTGAGCGCGCGTTTGAGCCGGCGCAGGTAGATGGTGTCGGCGCCGCCGATCGGACCCAACAGCAGCCGCTCGGCCATCTCCTCGGTGAGGTTCGCCGGCACGAGGACGCAGTCCAGCACGTCCAGCAGCATCGAGACGGCCGGCTGCTCGGCCAGCGGAAGGTCTTCGCCGCGGACGGCAACGGGCACGCCCGCCGTCGTCATCGCCCGACGCAGCGTGCCCAGCACCGCAGTAGTCGAGCGGACCAGAACAGCCATTCGCGACCAGGGCATTCCATCCAGATGCGCTCGCCGCAGCGTTGCCGCGACGTAGGCGGCCTCCTCACTCGCAGAACGGAACACGGCGACCTCCGCCTCGCCCGGCGGCAGCCCGTCGGCGGCAGTAAGGCGACGTTGCTCCGCCCGTCCGGGCAGCCCTGCCGCAATCCGGCGCGAGGCCGCCAGAAGTGTCCGGCCCGAACGCCGACACGTCGTCAGCGCGACGACGGGCACCTGGCCGGAGGTTCCGCCGTAGCGGGCGTCAACCTCACGGATTGCCGAGGAGTCCGCGCCACGGAAGGCGTAGATCGACTGGTCGGGGTCACCGACGAGGATCAGCTCCTCAGCTCCGGCAGCGAGCAGGGCCAGCAGTTCGGCCTGTGCGGGGTCGGTGTCCTGGTACTCATCGACGAAGATGTGCCGACGGGCCGCACGCTCGGCGGCGAGCAACTCGCCGTCGTCGGACAAGGCGTTCAGGGCGGACCTGATCAGCTCGGCCGGGTCGTACCCGCCGGGGTCCTTCAGGACCGTGACGTTCTGGTACTCGGTGAGAAAGTGTCCGGCAGCGATCCAATCTGCACGCTCGCGTCGCTTACCGAGCGCGGCAAGTGTCGGGCCGTCCAGACCCCGTTCGACGGCCCGCATCAGCAGGTCCCGCAGCTCGCTGACGAAGGCTCGCGTCGACAGGGCCGGCCGCAGCGAAACCGGCCAACGATCGGCCGGGGTATCCGCGATCAGTTGACGGATCAGCACGTCCTGTTCCGGGCCGGACAGCAGCCGCGGAGCCGGCATCTGTTCGCGCACCGCTGCCATTCGCAATACCCCGAACGCATATGAGTGCAGGGTGCGCGCGATCGGTTCGCGCAGGGTGCGGCCCAGCCGCTGAGTGACGCGATCACGCAGTTCCCCGGCCGCGCGCCGGCTGAACGTCAGCATCAGGATCTGCTCGACCGGCACGCCCGCCTCGACCCGGGCGACCGCGGCCTCAACCAGCGTGGTCGTCTTGCCCGTACCCGGGCCGGCCAGCACGAGCAGCGGGCCACCGGGATGGTCGACGACCTGTTGCTGAGCTACATCCAGGACCGGCGCGATCGTGACAGCAGGCACCGGCCGAACAAGTCGGTAGCCGGGGGCAACGGGGCGGGTCACACCAGCTATCCCAGCACGCCCCACTGACAGTCTCCGTCCGGCCCTGGGGCGTCGGACATGCGCCGAGCGCGTGTAGCAGATAGCGTCCTGGAGATCATGTCTGCCCCCGCCCAGCAGCGGCCGTTGTGGCTGCTCGACATCGACGGCGTCGTGAACGCGCTCGCGACCACAGCACTGTCCGCGCCGTGGTCGATCGGGCAGTGGATCCAGCGCACGGTGTTCGCACCGATCGACGGGCGCGGGCTGGTGACCCTGCCCGTCCTGGCAGCCCGCCCGGTCCTGGACTTCATTACGAGCGTCCACGAGTCGGGCGCGGCCGAAATCCGCTGGCACACGACATGGCGTGGCGCCGCCATCACCCATCTCGCCCCCGTGCTCGGGTTGCCGCAGTTCCCGATGTCGATCGCGCCGGAGTGGCAGACCCGAACCGATTCGTTCTCGTGGAAGATCCCGGCGGCGCGACGAGCGGTCGCGGCCGGCCGGCGACTGCTGTGGACCGAGGACGCGCTCGCCGGGCACGGTCTGCCCGACGCGACGGCTGCCGGGCTGGACGACGCGCTGCTGATCTCGCCGCAATCCGAGATCGGTCTGACCCCCAGCAATCTCGCCAGTATCGCCGGGTGGCTGAGCCCGGTCTGACCGATCAGCGACCGTCCCAGCGGAACGTCTTGAGATCCACCCGGTCGCCACGGAACAGGACGCCCTCGCTCAGCAGTCGCTGCCGCTGCTCGCTGTACAGGTGCTCGGCGCAGGTGCCGTTCGCGCGCAGGACCCGATGCCACGGCACCGTCCCGTCGTCGTTCGCCAATACCTGCCCGACGAAACGCGGTGCCCGCGAACCGCAGTACTCGGCCACGTCGCCGTACGTCATCACGCGGCCGGCAGGGATCGACTCGACGCACGCCAGGATGCGCTGCGGGAGCGGTTCGTCAGGCGCGCTTTCATGGGATGGACTGCTCACAACAGCACAATGGCACGACACCGGTTCGGCGTTGCACTTGCGTGGCGCTCGACGGTGGAGCCGCACGCAGCTTGCACGGTACGCAGGTCGTACCGTGGGCAGATGAACACGTTCGACGATGCTGCTGGCCTCGCGCTCGCACCTGCCGGCCCGACGTCCGGCGTTGAACACGCATCATGAGTGCGAATCGTTTGCCCAACCTGGGCATGTCCGTCCCGGTGATCGCCGCCCCGATGGGCGGCGGGCCGAGCACACCGGCACTCGTCGTCGCGGCCGCCCGTGCCGGCGGGTTGGGGTTCTTGCCCGGCGGCTACAAGACGGCTGGGCAACTGAGCGAACAGATCGCCCAGGTCCGTGCGGGTGCGGCGAGCTTCGGGGTGAACCTGTTCGCGCCCAATCCGATCCCGGTAGATCCCGGTCGGTACCACGAGGTAGGCGAGCGCCTGCGTGCCGACGCCGAGCGTCTGGGTGTCAGCCTGCCCACCGACCCGGTCGAGGACGACGACCATTGGCAGGACAAGATCGAACTACTGCTCGCCGACCCCGTTCCAGTCGTGTCGTTCACCTTCGGGATCCCGCCCCGCGCGGCCCTTGACGCCCTCCGTATTGCCGGAAGCGTGCTGGTCCAGACGGTTACGTCGGTCGACGAGGCACGCGCCGCTGTCGAGGCAGGCGTCGATGTGCTCGCGGTCCAGGGCGCTGCGGCCGGCGGGCATTTCGCAACCCTGTCCCCTGACCATGCCGCGCCGGACCAGACCCTGCCCGATCTGCTCGACGCGATCAGCCGCGCCGTCGCACTGCCGTTGATTGCGGCCGGTGGCCTCGCCGATCCGGAGTCGGTCGCGGCAACCGTCGCCGGCCACGCCGACGCGGTCATGGTGGGCACGGTTTTACTACGCTCGAGCGAGAGCGGCGTGTCGGCCGCACATCGAACCGCGCTGGCCGACCCGGGTCGCGCCACCGTCGTCACCCGCGCGTTCACCGGGCGGCCCGCACGCGGACTGCGTAACACATTCATCGACCGATACGACGCGGATGCCCCGCTCGGGTACCCGGCGATTCATCACCTGACGAGTCCGCTTCGCCGGGCGTCCGCCGCACAAGGTGACCCCGAATTCGTGAACCTCTGGGCCGGCACCGGTTTCCGGCACGCCACCGAGGAACCCGCCGAAGTCATCCTTCGCCGACTGGCGAGCAAGCTTTGACGAGCGTCCGGCGCTACTGACCCAGGCGCCCGTCGATGCGCTCACGCAGCAGATCGGCGTGACCGCAGTGCCTGGCGTACTCCTCGATCATGTGCACCAGAAGCGCGCGGAGCGGCATCGTGTCGCCGTTTTCGTCAGCCCATTCGAAGTCC
>JBDTDN010000249.1:0-2641 GCA_039923055.1 Jatrophihabitantaceae bacterium | reverse complement strand
CCGCTGGCCCGGAGTCAGCTCCAGGCACTGCCGGGTACGCCGTCGCCAGCGCCGGTCCTTCCCCATCGACAGCACGGTGTTGGTCAGGTCGTAGCGCCTGGCCACGCCGTCGAACATCGCAGCGACGTCCTGCGGCTTCTTGTCCAGCGCGGCTCTGCTCACGATCCCATTCTGCCCGACGTCTCATAGCACTCTCGTCGGCGTAGGGCTTCAGCCGGAAGCGGCCTGCGCCGTCGGTTTGTCGGTTCGTTCGCCCGTGGCCGGTGCCGCCAGTCGGACGGCCCCGATGATGACCGCCAGCAGACAGACCACATAGCCGATCAGTTCCAGTGGCCCGGTGGGAATGCGTTCGTGCAGCAGGATCGCGCCGAACACGACGGCCGTCGTGGGGTCTGTCGCGAGGTTCACCGGCAACGTCGCGCTCAGCGAGCCGACCTGGAAGGACACCATCGTCAGCACCATGCCACCCACGCCGACCAATCCCATAGCGATCAACGGTACGAATCCGCGCGGGCTGTCGAACAGGCCGTGCACGCCGCTGCGCGAGACCCGATCCGACGCTGCGTCGACCATCACCGCGAGCGTGCCGAAACACGCCCCGGCACCACCGCCGTACACCGCGCCTCGCAACACCGGCCGTAACCCCCTGACCGCGAGCGTCGCGCCAAGCACGAGGATCAGCACCAGGGCTACGGCGATCGCCACGCGATGCGGATGTGGGACATGACCGTTGCCCGGGGTTCCGACCAGCGCGAGGAAGCCGCCCAGCCCGCCGACGATGGCCACGCAACCCAGATAGTCCCCGCGGTTCGGTCTCGGGCCGCCCATGAGAAAGCCGGCCATGAGCGCGACCGGCAGCATCAGCACGACGAGCGGTTGGATGAGCACCACGGGGCCGGCGCTCAGCGCCGCGATCTGCAGCAGGAATCCGAAGGCGTCGCCGCACATCGCCAGCAGCCAGCGCGGGTCGCGGATCACACGGGTCAGACCGCGCGGTCCGTCCGCACGAGATTCGTGGACGACCCTGTGCTGGACGACGATCGACGTGCCGTAGACGGTCGCAGAAGCCACCCCCAGAGGGACGGCGATCGCCAGCGAGGACACGACCCGATCGTATCGGCGGCGACTTCAACGCGCGGGAACTGCGGCCAGCTCCTACGCTAGGTTCCCCTGCCCAACCGTCATGAGGTGCTCATCGTGCGTTCACTGCGTGTACTGCTATGCCTGTTGCTCGCGCTCGGTACAGCAGTGGTGCTCGGCGCGCCCGCGCGCGGCGACACGTCGATGGCGTCCCCGGACTACTACGTCGCGCTCGGTGACTCACTGTCGGTCGGTTATCAACCGGTGCACGTCGACGGCAACGGCAACACCGTCCCCGCCGGCGATACCGGCGAGGGCTATGCGGATGATCTGTACACCACTCTGCACGCCAAGGATTCCAATCTTCAGTTGATCAAACTGGGCTGCAGCGGCGAGACCACCGCAACGATGATCGACGGCGGCGTATGCGCGCAGTATCCGGATGCGGCGCACTCGCAACTCGCCGCCGCTATCGCATTCCTCACCGCGCACAAGGCGAACGTCAAGTATCTGAGCCTGGACATCGGTGCCAACGACGTCGACGGCTGCACGCCCGGTGGATCGATCGACACCGCCTGCTTGGTCGCGGGAGTCGGGACGATCACGAAGAACCTCAACACGATCCTGCACGGACTCTGGGCCGCTGACGGTGGCCTGCCACGATCGGTCGGGATGGCCTACTACGACCCGTTCCTGCAGTACTGGAACACCGGCACGCAGGGCAAGGTCGTCGCGACCGCGTCCGTCGGGCTGCTCTCGGCGATCAACCTGGCCGAGGCGACCGAGTACACGCTGTACGGCTTCAAGGTCGCGGACGTCTTCGCCGCGTTCAAGACGCTGAACTTCTCCGGAGCGCTGCTGGGCAGGACGCCGGTCAACGTCCAGACGATCTGCGACTTGACGTACATGTGCACGTTGCAGAACATCCACGCGACGCCCGCCGGCTACCAACTGATCGCCAAGACCTTCGCCGGCCACATGTCCTAATCGAGTTCTGGGTCACGCAGCGGGCGCCGCAGCGACGAGCCGGGTCCGCTCGGCCCAGCGCACGGCCGGTGCCAGCCCACGGGACGCGAGCAGGAAGAACACCGCAACAACCAGCCAGCCGGGCGGTCCCCAGGTGATCGTCAGCAAGGTCAGCATGGCCGGCCCGACGGTTTGCGCCAGCCCCATTCCCATCCCGAACAAACCCTGGTACTGACCCTGCGCATGGGCCGGCGCCAGCTCGAAACTGAGTCCGAACGCTGCGCCTGCGTGCCACAGTTCCCCGACGGTGTGGACCATGACGGCGACGCCCAGCAGCACCACGGCGAGCACAACGCCTGCCCAGTGCGCCGACAGGAACACCAGTGCCGCCAGGGCGAAGACCAGCCCGCTGCGCAGCACCGCCCGCCGGGCGACGGCCAACTGCTCGGCCCCGCGGCTGGCACGCACCTGGAACACGATGATCATGACGGTGTTCACCATCAGCAACGGTGCGAACGTCCAGCGCGGCGCTTCGGTGTAGTGCACCAGCCATAGCGGCAGCGCCACGTTGAGCACCTCGTACTGAACCGACAGC
>JBDTDN010000248.1:0-5995 GCA_039923055.1 Jatrophihabitantaceae bacterium | reverse complement strand
ACGTAACCGCACTCGTCGGCATCCACCCGCAACAGATCCTGCCGCACACCGACGGGAGCCGGATCGACCCCGGGAAAATCCCCGTACAGCGACGAGGCAACCTCCCGCAGCGCCGCGGTCCCAACCGGTTCCGAGGAACGGTAGGACAGCTCACGGACCGGCAAGCCTGCGAACGACTCACCAATCTCACGCAGGTGACGCTGCTGCGCCCGAGCCCAACCCTGCCGCCATTCGTCATCACCTGCGGGAAAGACCCGATTTGCGATGACCAGGTCCACCGAATACCCATACAGGGCAAGGGCAGTGAACGTCCGGCGGGCCTCCGCTGCAACGACGGCCTCAGGGGTGAGCACGAGCCGGACGGACGTGATCTGCGGGTTGCCGAGCAGTTGCTGCACCCCGGCCAGTTCGTCGTTCAACCGCAACAGCGCACCGAACAAGCTGTCCGGCGGGATCGTCTCACCGCGGCCGAGGATCGCTGCCAGCGGCCGCATGCCCCGCGCGATCTTGCGGTGCGCGGGGAACACCTTCTGCAGATACCAGGACAACGCTTCGGGCAGTGCCAGCAGTCGCAGCGTCTCGGCCGTCGGCGCGCAGTCGACCACCAGCACGTCCCAGTCCCCGGTGGCGGCCAACTCTCGTACGGCGAGCAGCGCCAACACCTCGTCCACGCCCGGCAACACGGTCAATTCGTCCGCCGTGACCGCATCGACACCGCCGCGCGCCAGCAGGTCGACGAAGTACGCCTGCACGTCGCGCCAGGACGCCTCGAACCTGCCCTGGGTATCGATCTGGACGGCCCACAGGCCGGCGGCGATCTCGGTGGGTTCACCGGAGAGCGGCGCGTCGAGCGCATCGGCCAGCGAGTGTGCCGTGTCCGTCGACAGCAGCAGGGTCTTGAGCCCGCGATCGGCCAACCGCAGCGCCGTCGCCGAGGCCGTCGTCGTCTTGCCGACGCCCCCCTTGCCGGTGAACAGAACTATTCTCACGCTCGCTCCACAAGCTGTCGCTCGGTCCTCATGACATCGACTCGACGTGCTTCTTGAGTTCCTTCAGCGCAGTGTCCATGACGATGCGCTCGGCCTTGCGCTTGAGCAGGCCGAGCATCGGGATAACCAGATCGACCGTCAATGAATAAGTCACGTGCGTCTGGCCCTCGTGCCCCTCCAGCGCATACACGCCGTGCTGGGCCCGCATCATCTGCCCGCTGACCAGCGTCCACTCCACCCGCTCGTCGCCGGTCCAGATGTACTCCAGTTCGTACTGGTCCCGAACGACCCCGGCATCCAACGTGAAGGCGACCCGGCGCGCACGGCCGTCACTGCCGTCCTGCAGCACCTCAGCCTTCTTCACCGACCTCGCCCAGGTCGGATATCGGGCAAAATCGGCGATGACAGCCATGACTGCCGCAGGCACGGCGTCGATCACGATCGACTGCGTCGACTGGTCCGTCATGGCGCCGAGGTTACCGGGCCGGTACGGTGGCCGGGCGCGCGCGGGCGCGCGCAAATCGCCCTACCGGACGGTGGGGACGCAGAGAGGACCACAGACCAGTGCGCGAGCTGCATGTCGCCAGCAACATCACCACGCTGAGCCAGACCAACACTGCCGACTTCATCTACGAGAACGCTGCCGCCCGGCCGCAGCACATCGCGCTGCGGCGTCGCATCAACGGCGGCTGGTCCGACGTCACCGCAGCCACGTTCGCCGATGAGGTCACTGCCCTGGCCAAGGGCCTGATCGCCGCCGACATCCAGGCCGGCGACCGCGTGGCCGTCATGAGCAAGACGCGTTACGAGTGGACGGTCGCCGACATGGCGCTGTTCACGGTCGGCGCCGTGGTCGTACCGATCTACGAGACCTCCAGCGCCGAGCAGGTGGAATGGATCCTGACGGACTCCGGCGCCAAGGCCGCCTTCATCGAGAGCGATGCGCACGCTGGCATCGTCAAATCGATCTGCGCGAACACCCCTGCGCTCGGCACGGTCTGGCAGTTCGAAGCAGGTGGAATCGAGACGGTGGTCACCGGCGGCACCGATGTCAGCGACGCCGACGTCACCACGCGCCGCCAGTCGATCACCCTGGACGATCTCGCCTCGATCATCTACACCTCCGGAACCACCGGTCGGCCGAAGGGATGTCAGCTCACCCACCGCTGTTTCATCAGCGAGGTCAACGAACTCCTCGACGGGCTAAGCTCGCTATTCAACGAGAACACCTCGACGCTGTTGTTCCTGCCGATCGCCCATGTGTTCGGGCGGGCGATCGAGATCGGTGCGCTGGCCGCCGGCTGCACCCTCGGTCACACCGCGGATGTCAAGAACCTGATCGCCGACCTGGGCGGTTTCAAGCCGACGTTCGTGCTCGCTGTGCCCCGAGTGTTCGAGAAGGTCTACAACACCGCCAAGCAAGGTGCACACGGCAGCGGTAAGGGCAAGATCTTCGACGCCGCCGAGAACGTGGCGATCGCCTACTCGCAAGCGACCGAGACCAGCACGGCCCCGCTGCTACTGCGGGTCAAGCACGCGATCTTCGACAAGCTCGTGTACAGCAAGTTGCGTGCGGCTCTCGGCGGTAACTGTGTCGCGGCGATCTCCGGTGGCGCGCCGCTCGGACCGCGACTGGGGCACTTCTTCCGTGGCGCCGGGGTAACCATCTACGAGGGGTACGGCCTGACCGAGACCACCGCCGGCATCACCGTGAACCGCCCCGATGCGCTACGGGTCGGGACGGTCGGCAGGCCCATCGGTGGGGTCAGCGTTCGGATCGCCGACGACGGCGAACTGCTGTTCAAGGCGCCCGTGGTGTTCACCGGCTACTGGAAGAACGAAACCGCAACCGTTGAAGCCATCGACGCCGACGGGTGGTTCCACACCGGCGACATCGGTGAGATAGACGCGGACGGCTTCGTGCGCATCACCGGACGCAAGAAGGAACTCATCGTCACCGCCGGCGGCAAGAACGTCGCGCCTGCAGTACTCGAGGATCGTGTCCGCGCCCACTGGCTGATCAGCCAGTGCCTGGTCGTCGGCGATCAGCAACCGTTTATCGCGGCGCTGGTGACGATCGACCCGGAGTCGTTCCCGTCGTGGCTGGAGCAGAACGGTAAACCGGCCAGCACGACGGTCGCCGATTGCGTGGACGACCCGCAGTTGCGCGACCAGGTGCAGGCTGCGATCGACGACGCGAACAAGGCCGTCTCCAAGGCCGAGTCGATCCGCAAGTTCACGATCCTGGCCGACGACTGGACCGAGGAGGGCGGCCAGATCACGCCGTCGCTCAAGCTCAAGCGCAACGTGGTGATGAAGGAGAACGCTTCCGAAATCCAGGCGCTGTACAGCTCCTGAGGGGCGCTGCGCGGTCCACGACTCACAAGTTCGAGATGATGTCCGTCATTCGTTGAGGAAGTTGGTCAGGCGGGTCGCGAGCGCGTCCCACTGCCAGTCCCGTTCGACCCAGGCGCGGCCAGCGGCGCCCATCCGCTCGCGCAGTGGGGCATCGAGTAGTAGTTCGGCGCAGCGCGCGGCGATGGCCGCAGTGTCCCGGCCATCGACCACGTAGCCGGTTCGTCCGGCCAATACCGCATCCGGAGCCCCGCCCGAGTCCCCCGCCACCACCGGCAGACCTACCGCGGAGGCCTCCAGGAAGACGATGCCCAGCCCCTCGACGTCCATCCCGGCCCATCGGGTACGGCACGGCATCGCGAAGACGTCGCCGGCCGCATAGTGCGCCGGCAGGTCGGGGTACGGCACGCCGCCGGCCACCACGACATGCTCGGCGACGCCGTGGCGGGCAGCGAGCGCAAGCAGTTCGTCGTGGTAGCGGCCCTTGCCTACCAGTAGTAGCGCGGTGTCCGGCACCTGCCGCCGGATCGCCGGCAGCGCCTGGATCAGCCGATCCTGCCCCTTGCGGGGTACCAATCGGGAGACGCAGACGATGATCGGACGATCGGCCAGCCCGTACCGCACGCGGACGGTGGCCCCGGATACTCCCGGATGGAACGTCTCGATGTCCACACCAGGTGTGAGCTGCTCCAGTCGGGTATGCCTACCTAGCGCACCCGCCAGCCGGGACCGGGTGTACTCCCCGAGGTAGGTGACGATGTCGCAGGCTCCCCCGATCCGGCGCAACGTCTGCCGGGCGACGGGCAGTTTCGCCCACCCGACCTCGTGCCCATGGGTCGTCGCGACGATCTGCTCGGCACCGGCTACACGCAGCGCCGGGGCGAGCAGCCCCAACGGCGCGGCTGCACCGAACCAGACCGCGGTGCAGCCGTGCTCGGTCAACGTGGCGACGACCCGTCGCCGGGCCGTCGGCGTCGGCACGAGCAACCCGCCGCGATGCCGCACAACCGGGAACGGCTGTGCGGCGTCGAAGGCCGCCGACCCGTCATGATCGGAGGCGTAGACGACGACCGATCCCGCCGGCTGCCGCACCGCCAGTTGGTGCACGAACGACTGGATTCCACCTTGCCGCGGCGGGAAGTCGTTCGTCACGATCAACGTCCGCCGCTGGGCCGTCATCGCAACTGCGCGATCAGGTAGGCGCGCCACTGGGCTGTGAAGCTGGACAGCGATTCGTGCAGCACACCGTTCATCGCCGCCGCCATCACCGGGCCGGGCGGGGCCGTTGCCGTGCCGACCGCGTCGTAGAACCGCATCAGGGCAACCTGGCCCACCCGGGCGGCGATCAACCGGCAAGCCAGCCACGCCTGCTCGTATGCCGCGGCCGCGCCCTTGCTTGCGGATGCGAGCGCGTCGTCAGTCGGCAGTGCGGCCGGTACCTTGCCGTGCGCCACCAGGGCCGTCAACTCGGCCGCGGCGGTCCGGACCGGCTGGCCGCTGCCCAGGTTGCCGACGTACTCGGCCAGCCCCTCGACGAGCCAGCGGGGCGTGGTGTCCGCGGTCTGCGCAGCCGTCGCCAGGTGGGTGATCTCGTGCCGGATCACGATCTGGGCACCGATCGTGCTGAGGTCGGTCAGCCCCTTGGGGTTCAGGACCAGTCGCTGCCCGTACGGCTCGTTGCTTACCGGATCCTCGCCGTCGGTCACTGACACCGCCGAGACGTCCACGACCACTCCCGTGGTGGCAGTGGCGGTGAGCGCGGTCATCTCATCGACGCTCGTCGGCACCAGAACCGCGACCCGCTGGGTCCAGCCGCTGCCGACGACCGACGTCACCGCCGGAACCGCAGCATCGACGACGGAGGCGATCTTGGTCAGCTGGCCGGCGTTCTGGATGTGGCCGAGCACCAGGCTGGCGGTGCCCCGGGCGACCACGACCGGGCCGAAGTCCCAGATGCCGCGCCAACTCGTACCGCCACCGCCGACTACGTCGTCGTCGCCGGCGATGCGCACGTGCCCGTCCTGCTGGACGAACGTCAACCACAGACCGTGAGGTGACGGGATCGGGTCGATGCCCGTCAGCGTGTAGGCGAGCGTGACCTGCGCCAGTAGGGTCGGGCGGCCGTAGCGGGCGACGCTGGCCGCGATCTCGGTCGGGTCGGTCACCGGCGCGGCGATCGTGTAGGTCCAACCGGACAGCGGGACGTCGGTGATGTTGTCG
The DNA here is from genome assembly GCA_039923055.1 of Jatrophihabitantaceae bacterium. GTDB lineage: Bacteria > Actinomycetota > Actinomycetes > Mycobacteriales > Jatrophihabitantaceae > DASXYU01. The sequence goes on along the minus strand of JBDTDN010000248.1, from coordinate 431 downwards.
ATCATCGCGGCCTGAGCGGCGCGGTACTTCGCGGCGGCCGGTGCCGTGTCGACGTCGGCAAGAAAGTCCGCTGACGAATGCTGCAGTACCGCCGTTGCGTGTCGGCTCAGCACCGTCTGGGCCTGGGCGAGCGTGGGCGCGGCATCCGAGCCGTGCGTCGTGCTGCTACACGCCGTCAGCGCAGACAGCACTGCCATGGCTACCACGGTGAACGCCGTGAATCGACAAGAACCGATCGACTCGATTCGGCGGCCCCGACCTTCCGGATGAGTTGCGCTCAGCCGACAAGCCGGGTCGCGCCGGTGAAGCTGGTGCCGAACTGGTTGGCCGGCACCACCGAAACGTCCTCACCATCCTGCGGAGCTGACACCATCAGCCCGTCGCCGATGTAGATGGTGACGTGGCCGATCGGCTGGTAGAAGAACATCAGG
>JBDTDN010000247.1:0-4275 GCA_039923055.1 Jatrophihabitantaceae bacterium | reverse complement strand
ACTCGGTCGGAATCTGCAGCCGCAACGGCAGCGCGCGCTCGGCGTACCAGGCTCGCGCCGTGTTCAGGGCCTGCTCGAGTGGGACGCCCGGCGCGCCCAACGTGAGAACGGAGTTTGCCCGGCTGGTGAAGCCACTCGCAGCGCGAAAGAGCCAGCCGCCGAGCTCTGCGGTCTGTTCGGCCCGCCAACCCTGCGCCAGGATCCGTTCCAGTGCGAATTCCTCCGCCGTCGACGCAACGACCAGGCGGGCGACGGCAATCGTCGCGGTCAGGATCTGCACCACGCCGTGCCGCCCCTCGACGATGGCCACGTCGGCGTCCAGCGAAAGCAGGTCACCGACGACGTCCACGAACAGAGTGCGGCCGTCGGCGGTACGTTCGAGCGCCCGGCGCACGCTGACCCGCCGACCCACCCAACTTGGTTTCAGCACGAACGGCATACTAGAGACCGCTACCGCGCAGAACAGAGTCGGATACGTCCCGGAGGACCGCAGTGACCTATGTGATCGCCGAGCCATGCGTTGATTTGCTGGACAAGGCTTGCATCGAAGAGTGCCCTGTCGACTGCATCTATGAGGGTGCTCGGATGCTGTACATCCACCCTGACGAGTGCGTCGACTGCGGCGCGTGCGAGCCGGTCTGCCCGGTCGAGGCGATCTTCTACGAGGACGACCTGCCGGAGAAGTGGCGCGATTACACCGCTGCCAATGTCGACTTCTTCGACGAGCTCGGCTCGCCCGGTGGCGCGTCCAAGGTCGGCAAGACAGACAATGACCCGACGTTCATCAAGGCGCTGCCGCCGCACGAGTCCGAACACTGAGCACTTTGACCCCGCCATCGGTGTGATCAAAGCCAAATCACACCGATGGCGGGGTCAAAGTCAGTTATTTGACGGCGGCCATGGTGGCGGTGACCGCGGTGCTCGGTGTCGCGGCTGACGTCCAACCGCCTGCCCGGGTCCACTGCTGGCCGTCGTAACCGACCTGGTCGATCCCAAGGCGGTCGGCGTTCGCGACGAACCATGCCGCAGTCTGCCAACTCGCGCCGGGCACGGTCACGGTCAGGCCGGACGTCGCCGGCGGGTTCACCGGCAACTGTTGCGCGAGCTGCGCGGCGACGGTAGTCGCTGAGGCGACGACGGTCGGTGCACCGAAGGTGCAGGTGATCCCTGCGGGACTGCTGCCGGACAGCGCTGCCGCGAGCGCAGTAGCTTCGCCTTCGTGCTGGGCGTACGCGCTGCCGTCGGCGGAGATCTGCACCTGCTGGACGGCATCGGCTACCGGCAGTGTCTGCCAGTTCGCAACGTCCTGCAAGCGGTCCAGGAACGCGGTCGTAGCGAAGAAGACGTCGGTCAACCGCTCGGTCCGGTCGGCGATCGAGTCCGGTTTGCCGGAGACCGAGCCCCAACCCTGTGAGGGCCGCTGTTGCAGCACTCCCACCGAGTCACGATCGCCATAGCCTGCAGGGATGTTGGTCAGTTTGCTCTCCTGCAGCGCGCCGGCGAGAACCAAGATCGCCGCACGCTCGGGCAACTGCGGCGTGTAGCTGGTGACGGCCGCAACCATCGTCGAGGCAACCGCGGCCTGCGCGGGGTCGACCGTATAGGACCCGACCGTGCAGGATTCGGCCGTGAACGGCGTCGTGGCTGAATGCCACAGCGAGCGCAGCCCGAAAAAGCCGCCGATCGCCAATGCCATCACGACGGCAACGGCCGTCAGCGTCTTGGTCAGCCCACTCAGGGCTCGTCTGCCCATAGCTCAGTTGTTGGCGTGCAGGGCTTCGTTCAGCGCGATGCCGTTGCCAGTACGTGGCCGCGCTTCCAGGGCGCCGCTGACCGAGTTGCGCCAGAACTGCAGGCCGGACTGACCGGAAAGCGCGGCGGCCTTGACCACCCGCCCATCCGGCAGCGTGAGCTTGGAGCCAGCGGTGATGTAGGTGCCGGCCTCGACCACACAGTCGTCGCCGAGACTGATTCCGATGCCGGCGTTCGCCCCGAGCAGGCAGCGCTGACCGATCGTGATCTGCTCCTTGCCACCCCCGGAGAGCGTGCCCATGATCGACGCGCCACCGCCCACGTCCGAGCCGTCGCCCACGACCACACCGGCCGAGATGCGGCCCTCGATCATGGACGCGCCGAGCGTTCCGGCGTTGTAGTTGACGAAGCCCTCGTGCATGACCGTGGTGCCGTTCGCCAGGTGCGCACCGAGGCGGACCCGGTCGGCATCTGCAATACGCACTCCTGAGGGCAGAACGTAGTCGGTCATCCGCGGGAACTTGTCCACGCCGAAGATCTGGACGGCGCCGTGCCTGCGGAGCGCGAGGCGGGTCTGCTCGAAGTCGTTCACGGCGCACGGACCAGCCGTGGTCCAGACGACGTTCGGCAGCACACCGAAGATACCCTCGAGGTTGATCGTATGTGGCCGGACGAGCCGGTGGGAGAGCAGGTGCAGGCGCAGGTAGGCGTCCGGGACGGTCACGGGCGGGGTGTCCAGATCGACTTCGGTGAGCACGACTTCGGTGCGTACACGGCGGTCTGCCGCGCTGTCGTGCACACCGGCGAGCGTGGTCAACCCGGCTTCCGCCGCGGCGTCGGCAGGGGGACTGCCCAGGGCCGGTGCCGGGTACCAGGTGTCCAGGACGGCGCCGATGCCACCACTATCGGTCATCGTCGCCAGCCCGAAGCCCCACGCCGTCCTGCTCTGTTGACTCACGCGCTGAGTCACGTCGAGACCGCCGTAACCGCGTCGGTGGCGCAGTCGTCCATGAGAAGCTTGCTTCCGGTTTTCACGGGTTCAGAATAACCAGGCGCATTGGAGGAATCGGTTCGCGTAGCGTGAGGAACGTGCTTGATCTGACTGTGAATGCGGCCACGCTGACCGCCGCGCTGGTCGACGTCGCGTCCGTCTCCGGCGACGAACAGGTGTTGGCCGACCTGATCGAGCAGGCGCTGCGGACGTACCCGAACCTGACCGTCGAACGGGATGGAAACGTTGTGCTCGCCCGCACGGACCTTGCGCGCGCCCAGCGGGTGGTCCTGGCTGGGCATCTGGACACCGTGCCGCTGGCCGCCAACCTGCCGTCCCGAGTCCAGGGCGACCGGCTCTACGGTTGCGGGACGTCGGACATGAAGTCGGGTGTCGCGGTGATGCTCCGGATCGCCCATCTGGTCGGCACTGGGGCGCTGGATCCGCGGGTGGACCTGACCTGGGTCTGCTACGACTGCGAAGAGGTCGATGCGGCACGGAACGGATTGGGCCGGCTGGCGCGAGAACGCCCGGCGGCGCTGACCGGCGACCTCGCGGTGCTGCTGGAAGGAACGTCCGGCGAGATCGAAGGCGGCTGCCAGGGGACGCTGCGGGTCCTGGTGCGGACTTCCGGGGCGCGCGCGCACAGTGCCAGATCCTGGCTGGGGGTGAACGCGATCCACGCCGCCGCTCCGGTACTCGCTCGGCTGGCCTCCTATGAGGCACGTGAGGTGGACGTCGACGGACTGGCCTACCACGAAGGGCTGAATGCGGTCGCCATCAGTGGGGGCGTCGCCGGGAACGTCATCCCGGACGAGTGCACCGTTACCGTTAACTTTCGCTTTGCCCCGGACCGTTCTGAGGCCGACGCGCAGGCGCACGTGCGGGAGGTGTTCCACGGCTTCGAGGTGGACGTGGTCGACTCCGCTCCCGCTGCCCGTCCGGGACTGGATTCCCCGCTGCCGAAGGAGATTGTGGCTGCGGTTGGCGGCGAACCGCGGGCCAAGCTGGGCTGGACGGACGTCGCCCGCTTCGGTGAACTCGGCATTCCGGCCGTCAACTTCGGGCCCGGTGATCCCAACCTCGCGCACAAGCCGGAGGAGTTCGTGCTGTTGTCGTTGATCGCCGACGGCGAGGCCGCACTCGTCCGCTTCCTGTCGTGAGAGTCGTGGCGGTCGCTGCTGATGTCGAGCACCGGTTCAGCAAGCCGACGACCAAGGTGATCCGCCTGCTGGCCGGGCTCGGGGTCCAAGGCGATTCCCACTCTGGCCCCACCGTGCAGCACCGCTCGCGAGTTCGGCGTGATCCCAGCCAACCGAACCTGCGCCAAGTGCACCTTATTCACGCCGAATTGCTGGACGAGCTTGTCGGCAAAGGATTTACGGTCGCCGCCGGCCAGTTGGGCGAGAACATCACCACCGGCGGTATCGACCTGCTCGAACTGCCGACCGGGACCCGCTTGCGGCTTGGTCCGGACGCCGAAGTCGAGGTGACCGGGCTGCGTAACCCCTGCGTCCAGCTGGACGGATTTG
>JBDTDN010000246.1:0-4337 GCA_039923055.1 Jatrophihabitantaceae bacterium | reverse complement strand
CCCCCGAGGCCGGTGTTCGCCGCGGGCTGCGGTTGCGTGAGGCACAGCGGCGCTGCCCGGGCCTGACCGTCCTGGCCCGCAACGAAGCGGCCGAGGCGCGCACCTTCGAGCCGGTGGTTTCGGCGTTGGAGTCGATCGCGCCAGGCGTCGAGCTCACCCGGCCGGGGCTGGCGGCGATAGGTGCCCGCGGCCCGACCCGCTACTTCGGCGGGGAGACCGGCGTACTGCATGCGTTGTCCCGCGCCGTCGCCGATGTGCCCGCGCTGCGTGGTGAGGACAGCCACGTCCTGATCGGGGTGGCCGACGGTGCCTTCGCCGCCGAGCAGGCCGCCCGACGCGGGTTGATCGTTCCCACCGGTCAGTCCGCGGATTTTCTCGCCGACCTGCCGCTGACGACGCTGGACGCACCGCCACTGATCGACCTGCTGCAGCGGCTCGGGTTGCAACGCCTCGGCGCGTTCGCCGCGCTGCCGGCGCGCGATGTGCTGGCCCGGTTCGGACCGGTCGGAGCCTGGGCGCATCGGCAGGCCGGCGGGCGCGACGATCGCCCGCTGGCGGCCCGTCGCCCACCGGTCGAGTTCACGTGCACCCTGGATCTCGAGCCGGCCGTCGACCGCATTGACACCGTCGCGTTCAGCGCTCGTGGCGTCGCCGAGCAGTTCGTCCTCGACCTGGCAGCACACGGATTGGCCTGCATCTGTATGGAATTGCAGGCATTCAGCGATAACGGCGAGCAGACGGTACGGCGCTGGCGCCACGCCGGCGTGCTCACCGCGACGGACGTTCTTGACCGTGTCCGGTGGCAACTGGAGGGCTGGCTGTCGCGCCCTGACCGACCGACCGGAGCAGTCGCGCGACTGCGACTGCTCCCGATCGAGTCCGTCCCGACCGGCGCGCATCAGCAGTCGCTGTGGGGCGGTTCCGGCGCGGCGGACGAACGGGCCCACCGCGCGCTGGCTCGGGTGCAGACCCTGCTCGGGCACGGCTCGGTACTGACCCCGGTGCTCGACGGCGGGCGCGATCCGTTCCAGCGCAGCCGGTTGGTGCCGTGGGGCGACGAGCCGATCCCGACCCGCTCGCCGCAGCAGCCCTGGCCGGGACGGCTGCCGGCCCCTGCGCCGTCCGTACTCTTCGACCCACCTCGTCCGGCGCAGGTGCTCGATGCGACCGGGCGTCCGGTCAGCGTCACCGACCGCGGCGCCATGCCGTTGCCGCCGATGCAGTTCGCGATGGGCGACGAGCGGCCGGTCGCAGTCACCGCTTGGGCCGGGCCGTGGCCGGTGGACGAGCGTTGGTGGAATGCCGAACATGCCCGGCATGTCGTCCACTGCCAGATCGTCGACGTCCGCGGCCGGGCCTACCTCGTCAGCGGGACGATGCCCGGTGATCACGATGAGCGCCCCCGCTGGCAGGTCGAGGCGGTCTACGACTGATGCCTGTGGCACGGCATGACACGCTGCACCCATGAGAATTATCGTTCGTGTGCGGCCATCTGCCGGGCGCACGCAGGTCGGCGGACGTTACGGGGACGCCGCCAGCGACACCTTGGTCGTCCGTGTCGTGCAGGCGACCGTCGACGGCAAGGCCACCGCCGCCGTCCAGCAGGTACTGGCTGATGCGTTCGGTGTCCGCCGCGCCGATGTCACCCTGATCAGCGGATCCAAGAACCGGACGAAGGTCTTCGACATCGACGGCGCATCCGACGACCAACTGCAGTCGCTGCTCGATCGCTGACGATCGAGATCAACAGCGCAGTAGCTCGGCATAGATGCGTGCGTATGCCGCAAGGTCCGTCAACTCCAGCACATCACGCCTGGGATCGACGTCCGAGCGAACGCTCTGCGGCCCCAGCCGTACCGTATCGATGCCCGCTGCGCGCAGCACGACGCCGTCCGTCGAACCCGTCCAACCGGTGATCGACGACGGTGGTGAGCCGAACTCCGCCGACCACGCCGACGTGGCCGCCCGAACGATCGGCGCGTCCGGGTCCGTCACGGTAGCGCCGTGGATCGGTTCGGCCGTGACGGTGACGGCACACCGGTCCAGCGGCGTGCCCGCGCAGACGGCCCGCACCCGCGCAGTGAGATCGTCAGCCAGCCCCGTGACGTCCTCGCCCGGCAGCGTGACCACATACAGGTCCAATTCGAGCGCGGCCGGGAACAGGTCGGCTTTGCCGGGCAGTCCGGCACCGATCGCACCGATCCCTGCGGCGACACCGAGTTGGCCGATACCCGGCCGCGCCGCGAGATAGCTCACTCGCCACTGCTCGATCGCGGCCAACACGACACCGGCGTGTGCGATCACGCCACCGGCCGGCACTGCCGAGTCGTATGTCAGCACCGCGCCGTACGAACCACAGACGCGCACCTGCAGATACACCGCGCCCGGCTCGGACCACAGCACCGTCGGCGGGCCGCACTTGGCCACGACCGCGGCAGTGGGCAACACCGTCCTCGACTGCAGATACCGCAACACACCGGCAGCATTCGACCCACGCCGATGTGTGCCCGACCCGGCCAGCAACAGCGAGCCTCGGCGCGCAGTGACGAACGCGAGCAGCGCTGCCGCGGCCGGCCCCCGTGCCACACCCAGCCCGAACCCCTCGACCCGGCTCCCGTCGAGCACTCGCAACGGACCGGCCGGATCGACCCGGCCGGTGACGGCCACATCACCGGGCAGGCCGTCCAGCGACGTGTCCAGGTGTGAATACAGCAGCGGTCCGGCACCGAAGAACGCAATCAGTGAGGCCCCACCGTCGCCATACCGCTGCACGGTCCAGTCGACGTCCGGCCAGCGCGAAGCGCACCACTCACGCAGCGCGACGGCTGCGCCGAATTCCTGGCCCCGCGGCGCCGCCGTCGCATCGAGAACCCGAAGGACCTCGACGAGATCGCCGTACTCGGACATCTCGCTCAGAAACGTCCCCAGTCATCGGACGCCGGACGCCAGACGTCGATGTTGCGCGGGTCAGCCGGCATCTTGCGGGCACGGTGTGTCTCATGCTCGGTCGGCGTGAACACCCGGTGCCGGTCGCAGAGTTCAAAGCGCGGACCGAACTTCGGGTCATGCAGGTAGAACGCGATCGACGTGGACGCCGAGTGGTTGACGATGTCCGAGGCGATCGGGGCGCCCTTGTACAGCGCGCGCGCCCGCATCCGCATCACGTGGTCCAGGCTCTTCATCGAGAAACACAGGTGCGCGACGTAGTGGTCGGTGTTGTTCTGCAGCGCGAGGCTGTGGTGGTAGCGGTCCTCGCCGCGCAGGAATGTCGTGGAACCGACGATCTCGTCCGACGGCCGGAAGTTCAATACCTTGACGTAGAACTCCAGCGCCTCGGCGTACTTCTGTGTCGCCAGGAACGGGTGTACCAGGTCGACCGGCCGAATCTCGGTGTGCGGCGGTTCGGCGTACTCCTGGAACTCGGTGAACAACTCGACGATCAGCCCGTCAGGGTCACGTACCCCGAAACCGTTGTCGCACAGGGCCTGTTGCCGCTCCTGCAGCGGCAACACCTCGTGACCGGCAGCCACCACCTGCGTGCGCAATTGCTCCAGCACAGCCTCGCTCTGGACGCTGAAGCCGACCGCCGTCGTCCAGCCGTTGTCGCGTTCGGGGGCGCTGATCAACTCCAGGCAATGATGTTCGATGTCCGCGCGTAGGTAGGCGTACTCGTCGGTGCGCGCCTCCAACTGCAGCCCCACGTGGTACTGCAGAAACTCGATCGTGGCCTGCATGTCGGGAACCTCGATGCGGGCATACTCCATGCCGTAAGGCGCGCGCGGACGCTCGCTCACCTGCCGCTCCTCTGCTGTGTCTGTCAAGGACGGGCCACCGAATTCGTAGGCCACGATGGCCTGTTGCGCGATAACCGGACGCCATATCTCCCGAACCATGCGTTCGTGCGACTCGCTCTGCAAGTAGCCCTGCAGCGCCTCGTCCGTCTCGAACTCGACGGACATGCAGTGCGTGAACGTGGTGTCGCGAGTACTCATATTCTGGCCCATCGACCAGTTCTGCATCGCCGGGTAGAGCTGCGGGAACGCCGCCAATGTCGCCAGCACGGCGGCGCGATCGTCCTCGCTCACCTCGTCCTTGAACCGGAACGAAAGCATGTGCCTGATCATGTGCAACCCCTACAGGATGAAGCTCAGCCGCGCACCCAGCGGGAGCGCCTCGTGGCCAAGCACCGAACGGCGCAGCCGGAACCGGAAGCCGTCCGCGTCGACGACCAGAACGTGGTGGTACCAGCCGACATAGGTGTCAAACTGGCCGTCGCGCGCACGGTTCACGATAAACGATGCGGACACCCGTAGCTCGTCGCCCTCGCCCGAGGAGAT
>JBDTDN010000245.1:0-4771 GCA_039923055.1 Jatrophihabitantaceae bacterium | reverse complement strand
CGTCAACGTCTCGGCGATGGAGGGGGTCTTCGGCCGTGGCTACAAGGGTCCTGGGCATCCGCACACGAACATGTCCAAGGCCGCGCTGAACATGCTGACCCGGACCAGTGCCACTGAGATGCTCGCCGACGCCATCCTGATGACGGCCGTGGACACCGGCTGGATCACCGACGAACGCCCGCACTACACGAAGGTCCGGCTGGCCGAAGAGGGTTTCCACGCGCCACTGGATCTGGTCGACGGTGCCGCCCGCGTGTACGACCCCATCGTCCAGGGTGAGGCGGGCAACGATCTGTACGGCTGCTTGCTGAAAGACTACGAACGTTCGACCTGGTGAACAGCGAGCCCACCGTCGGCATCTGCGTCGCGACTGTCGCAGACGCCGAAGCCATCGCGCCGTTCCACGTGGCCTGCTGGCACGAGGCGTACACGGGTCTGGTCCCGGCCTCGTTCCTTGACGCACTCGACGCGCAGGACCGGGTGTCCCGCTGGCAGGCGCGACTGGCACGCTCAGACTGCGACAACCTGATCGCGAGCGACCGAGCCGGTGCCGTCGTCGGCGTCGCCTCGACGCGGCCGAGCGAGGACGACCCGCCGACACCGGTGCTCGAGTTGAGCACGCTGTACCTCGCCCGGACGCACTACGGCACCGGGCTCGGCGCCGCGCTGGTCGATCGCATTCTCGACGGGCGGGCGGCCTCGTTGTGGGTCTTCGCCGGCAACGCTCGGGCACGGAGCTTCTATGTCAAGACCGGCTGGCACGACAGCGGTCACAACAAACCCGACCCTGGCACCGGCATCGTCGAACTTCGGATGGTCCGAACCGGTCACCGGACCGGACAGCCGTAGGCTCCGGTCCGTGCTTGCCTCCGTCGTTGCCACCCGATACGTCACGCCGCTGCGTGAGGGCGGTTCGCTGCCCGGGCTGATGGAGGCTGACGATCTGGGCACGTACGTGGTGAAGTTTCACGGGGCCGGCCAGGGCCGCAAGGCACTGATCGCCGAAGTCGTCGCCGGCGAGTTGGGCCGGACGCTCGGGCTGCCGGTGCCGCGGTTGGTGATCGTGAAACTCGACCCGGTTTTGGCTGTCAGTGAGCCGGACGAGGAGGTCCAGGACCTACTGCGCGCGAGTTCCGGCCTGAACCTCGGCGTGGACTACCTGCCCGGCTCGCTGGATCTGGACACCACCGCCTTTGCGGTCGAGCCGGCGCTGGCCGGGCGGATCCTCTGGTTCGACGCGCTGATTGGCAACGTGGACCGCACGTGGCGCAACCCCAACATGCTGTTCTGGCACGGCGCGCCCTACGTGATCGATCACGGTGCCGCGCTGACGTTCCACCACCGCTGGCCGGCGATCCCGGCTCAGCGCGGTTTCGACTCCCGTGAGCACGCGCTGCTCGGCAGTGGCCCCGACCTGGCCGCGGCCGACGTCGCGCTCGCCCCGCTGCTGACCGAGGCCACGCTGCGTTCGGCCGTCGCCCACGTTCCCGACGCGTGGCTGACTGGCGAGCCCGGCTTCACCGACGAAGCAGCGGTCCGGGACGCCTACGTCACCGAACTGCTCGCCCGGTTTGCGATCCGCGCACAGTGGCTGGACGGTGGCCGATGAGCATCGGAGCAAATACTCACCTCCGCTTCGCGGGCCATGCTGACCGATGGGAGCTCGCCCAGTGAGTGCGCGCGTTCTGTTCGAGTACGCCGTGCTGCGAGTCGTCCCGCGGGTGGAGCGCGGCGAGTTCGTCAATGCCGGCGTGATTCTCTATTGCCGCGAGCGAGACTTCCTGCGCGCGCGGGTACACGTGGATGCGGACCGAGTCCGGGCGTTGGATCCGGACGCGGCCATAGATGCGATCGCCACCGCCCTGGCAGCGGCAGCGGGCACCTGCGAACCGGGCGGAACGAGCCCGGCCGCCACCGAGCAGATCGGACGCCGGTTCCGTTGGCTCACCGCGCCGCGAAGTACGGTCGTGCAGCCGGGCCCGGTACACACGGGCCTGACGATCGACCCGGATGCCGAGCTCGATCGACTGTTCGGCCTGCTCGTTCGATCTTGATCGGTATTGGTCGTCCTAGCGACCGATACCGATCAAGATCCATTCAGAACGTGCCCTTTGTCGGGTCGCCGACAGCCAGGGGCGTGGCGGGCACGATCGTTGGACGGCCGGCAAGGTGCTCGCCCATCGTCGCGAACGCTGCCGCGATGTGCGCGGACTTCGCGTGCGTGTCCAGATCTTCCTGCGAACGCCACTTCTCGATCGTGACGAACACGTTCGGGTCCTGCAGGCCCCGATGCAGGCTGTAGTGCAGGCAGCCTTCCTCCGCGTGTGTCCCTTCCGCCAGCGTCTGCAGTGCCTGCTCGACCTGCTCGGCCGATCCAGGCTTGGCCGTAATGATCGCAACGGTACTGATCTCGGACATGAGAACTCCTCCAGTTGGCAACGGTTGGTTCAGCTGGCTCCACGGCGCAGGGCAGCCGTGATCAACCGGTCGACGAGCGTCGGATAGTCGACTCCGGACGCGGCCCACATCCGCGGGAACATCGAGATCGGCGTGAACCCTGGCATCGTGTTCACCTCGTTGATGACCACCGAACCGTCCGGGCGGACGAAGAAGTCCACGCGCGACAGTCCGGCACAGTCCAGTGCGACAAATGCCCGGCACGCTGCCCGTTGAACACGCGCGACGGTCTCAACGGGAAGATTCGCCGGAACGTCAAATTCGCAGGCGTCGTCGAGGTATTTGGCTTCGAAGTCGTACCAGTCGTGCCCGCGCACCAGGCGGATCTCGGCGGGCACGCTGGCCTGCGGTCGCCCTTGATCATCCTCGAGCACGCCGCACTCGACCTCGTGTCCGGACACCGCCGCCTCGATGAGCACCTTGCCGTCGTGCTCAAAGGCGACCGCGACGGCATCGGGTAGATCAATCCAGTCGTCGACCTTGGTGATGCCGACGCTGGAGCCCGAACGGGCTGGCTTGACGAAGACCGGCAGGCCCAGATGCGTGAAATCGGTGGCCGAGAACGCCTCGCCACGACGTACGACCGCGTACTGCCCGACGTCCAGGCCCTCGGCCGCGAGCAGCTTCTTCGTGTACTCCTTGTCCATCGCCGCAGCGCTCGCGAAAACGCCCGGCCCGACGTACGGGATCCCGGCCATCTCCAACAGCCCCTGAATGGTGCCGTCCTCGCCGAATCTCCCGTGCAGGACGGGAAAGACAACGTCCACTGACTCCAACGCGGTTACCGCCGCGCCCGGCTGAACGGTCATCAAGCCCGTGCTGGTCGGATCACCGGGCAGCACGACGGGCGTCCCGGGACCGACGACCGGTAGTTCGCGTCCGTTGATCGCCAGCGTCGCCGGATCTGCGTCAGTCAGCACCCACGCGCCAGCGGGACTGATGCCGATCGGGACGACGTCGTACTTGTCCGGATCCAGCGCGCCGATGACGCTGCCGGCCGAGACGACCGAGATGCCATGTTCGCTGCTACGCCCACCGTAAACGACTGCGACCCGGATCCGTCCCACGGGAGCTGAGCCTAGGGCATGGCACCGGGCGACCAGCAGCTCAGACCTCGCTGCGCACCGACCGGGACATCAGCAGATCGACCATCGCGGCCGGCGCCAGACCGCGGAAACACACCGCCTCGACAGCCTGCGTGATCGGCACATCGACACCGTGCTTCTGCGCCAGTTCCAGCACGGCACGGCACGACGTCACGCCCTCAGCAACCTGACCGTGCGTGGCCAGCTGCGCCTGTGCCAGCGTTTCGCCCCGGCCCAGCCGCTCACCGAACGTGCGGTTACGCGCCAGCGGGGACGAGCAGGATGCCACCAGATCGCCCAGCCCGGCCAGCCCGGCGAACGTCATCGGATCGGCCCCGAGCTCGGAGCCCAGCCGGGCCGTCTCGGCCAGTCCGCGGGTCATGATCGAGGCCGTCGTGTTGTAGCCGAAACCCATCCCGTGCGCCATTCCGCACGCCAGCGCGATGACGTTCTTGACCGCGCCGCCGAGCTCGCAGCCGATTACGTCGGTGATCGTGTACGGCCGGAAGTACAGGGCCGTACAGATCGACTGCACCAGCAGTGCGCGCTGCTCGTCAGCGCAGGCGACGACGGTGGCCGTCGGCTGCTCGTCAGCGATTTCCCGCGCCAGGTTCGGTCCGGAGACGACCGCGATTCGCTCGGCCGTGGCGCCGGTGACGTCAGCGATGACCTGCGACATGCGCCGGGTCGTGCCGAGTTCGACGCCTTTCATCAGGCTGACCAGGGTCGCGTCCGGCGGCAGTAGTGGCGCCCAGACCGTCAGGTTCTCGCGGAGCGTCTGGGACGGGACGGCGAATGCGACGAGTTCGGCGCCGGTGAGTGCCGCGGCAGCGTCGGCAGTCGCAATCAGCTCGGTCGGCAGCGCGACGCCGGCAAGGTAGTCGGCATTCATGTGGGCTGCCGTGATGGCCTCGGCAAGCTGCGGACGGCGCGCCCAGAGCGTCACATGATTGCCGGCGTCGACAAGGACTTTCGCGAAAGCCGTGCCCCACGAGCCCGCTCCGAGCACTGCCACCCTCATTTTTTGGCCTGCTTCTTATCCTGTTTCGGTGGGCGCACCCAATGGAACAGCTCGCCCGTCGGCGCCGGCAGATCGCGTAACTCGGCGACATCGTCACGTAGCCGCCGCATGATCACGTCGGTGACCTCGCGTAGCGTGCGGACGTTACCGTCACGACCGGCGAACGCGGACAGATCAACGGGCGTTCCTACTGAGAGCACGTGCCGTG
>JBDTDN010000244.1:0-4098 GCA_039923055.1 Jatrophihabitantaceae bacterium | reverse complement strand
CGGGCTGGTCGTCGTCGACGAGCAGCACCGCTTCGGGGTCGAGCAGCGTGAGGCGCTACGACTCAAGGGCCGCCAGCCCCCGCACGTGCTCGTCCTGACGGCGACGCCCATCCCGCGCACCGTCGCGATGACGGTGTTCGGCGACCTGGAGACCTCGACGCTGACCGAACTTCCGGCCGGGCGATCACCCATCAGCACGACCGTCGTCCCGGCGGCGGACAAGCCGGAGTGGCTCGAACGGGTGTGGCGCCGTATTCGCGAGGAGGTCGGCAAGGGACATCAGGCATTTGTCGTCTGTCCGCGGATCGGGGTGGAACCCACCGTCTCTGAAGCGGATCTGGACGGTGATCTCGGCGACTTCCCCGCCGATGAGTTCACTGGGCGACGGCCGGCCGTCGCCGTGCTGGACACGTTCGACTTGCTAACCGAAGGCCCGCTGCACGGCCTGCGAATCGCGCCACTTCACGGCCGCTTGCTGTCGGATGAGAAGGATCGCACCATGACCGCATTCGCCGATGGACGCATCGATGTCCTGGTGGCCACGACGGTCATCGAGGTCGGGGTGGACGTGCCGAACGCGACAGTGATGGCGGTGCTGGACGCCGAACGGTTCGGGCTGTCCCAACTGCACCAGCTCCGTGGCCGAATCGGGCGCGGAAGCGCCCCCGGTGTCTGCCTGCTCGTCACCGATCAGATCGATGGGTCGCCGTCGCGAGAACGCCTGGACGCCGTCGCCGCGACCACCGATGGGTTCGAACTGGCGCGCCTGGACGTCGAGCAGCGCCGCGAGGGCGACATCCTCGGCGCCGCGCAGTCCGGCCGGCGTTCGCAGCTGAAGCTGCTTTCGCTGCTGCGCGACGAGGACCTGATCGTCCGGGCCAGGCAGGAGGCGACCGAGTTGGTCGCCGTAGACCCCGAGCTGAGCAAATACCCGCTGCTCGCCGCCGAATTGGCCGTGCTGGCAGCCGACGACCGCGCCGAATTTCTGGAGAAGGGATGACGCGAATCGTCGCCGGGCAGGCGAAGGGTCGGCGCCTGGCAGTGCCCGCCAAGGGGACCAGGCCGACGTCCGAGCGCGCCCGAGAGGCGCTGTTCAGCTCGTTGGCCGGGCTCGTCGACATCAACGGAGCGCGGGTACTCGACCTGTTCGCCGGCTCCGGGGCGGTTGGTCTGGAAGCGCTGTCGCGCGGCGCCCGGACCGTCGACTTCGTGGACTCCGACCGGACCGCGTGCGACGTGCTGAACCGCAACATTGCTGCGGTCGGGCTGGCCGGAACCCAAGTACATCGGCGGGCAGCGGCGACGTTCCTGGTCGGGGCCGGCACGGACGAGCCATTCGACGTGGTCTTCGCTGACCCTCCCTACGCGCTTGGCGAGCCGCAACTGCAGGCTCTGCTAGCAACGCTGTGCACACCTCAGTGGCTCAGCCCGAGCGCAGTCGTCGTGGTCGAACGGTCAGCGCGCGGCGTCGAGCCGACCTGGCCCGACGACCGGCACGGGCTGGAGCAGGTCAAGCAGAAAAGATACGGTGAAGGGATGCTTTGGTACGGTCGCCGACGATGAATACGCAAGCTTCTGACTCCAGCCGCACTGTTCGCCGGGTCGTGTGTCCGGGATCGTTCGATCCGGTGACCAACGGCCACCTTGACATCATCGGACGCTGTGCGCATCTGTACGACGAGGTCGTCGTCGCGGTGTTCATCAATCAGTCCAAGACGAGCCTGTTCAGCGTGGAAGAACGTCGCGACATGCTGCAGGAGGTGACGGCGCACTACGGCAACGTACGGATCGACATGTTCCACGGACTGGTCGTCGACTACTGCAAGGCTCACGACATTCCGGTCATCGTCAAAGGCCTGCGAGCTGTCAGCGACTTCGACTACGAACTGCAGATGGCGCAGATGAACCGGGGGCTGGCCGGCATCGACACGCTGTTCATGCCCACCAACCCGGAATACAGCTTCCTGGCATCTAGCCTGGTGAAGGAGATCGCGAAGTGGGGCGGTGACGTCTCGTCTCTCGTCCCGGCCAACGTTCTCAAACGGCTCGTCGATCACACCGACGGGAGCGACACCGCTGGCTGACAGGAGTGGGTGCGATGACCGATCAGTCCTTACGCAGAACTGATGAACTGCTGACCGAAGTGGTCGAGCTTGTGGAGACGGCGCGCACGCTCCCGATGTCCTCCTCATGCGTGCTGCCGCGCGAGCGGGTGCTGGACATTCTCGACGAACTGCGCGAGGTCATGCCGCCGGAGATGGAGCAGGCGCGTCTGGTGATCGCCAATCGCGACACGCTGCTGCACGATGCCCACGTCGACGCGACCTCCGTACGGGACCTGGCCACTGCCGAGGCGGTCGCGATGATCGCCGATGCCACCGCCCAAGCCGCCAAGGTGGTGCACGACAGCGAGGTGCAGGCGTACGAACTGCTCGAGGCGGGCAAGGCTGAGCACGCGACGCTGGTGTCGGCCACCGGTGTCCATCAAGGCGCCACCGAGGCGGCCGAGCAGATGCGGACCGAGGCCGGAACGTACGTCGAGCAATCCCGGGCCGAGGCCGAGCGTTACCGCGAGCAGGTCCGGGCCGATGCCAACAGGTACGACTCGGACATTCGTTCGCAGGCCGAGCGGTATGCCGCGAAGCTCACCGGCGATGCCGAAGATTACGCCGACCGCACTCTGGCCGAACTCGCCGATACGCTGCAACGGGCGGCGGCCACGGCCGATCAGGGGCGGGCGGCGCTGGCCAAACGTCGGCCCCGCCCGAAGGCGGTACCAAGTGAGCAGGAGCCGTCCGAGCCGTACTCAGATCAGTTCAGCGATCCCTCGATTTCGGCCTGAGCCAGGGTCTCGGCTAAACTCGAGGATGGCCTCAACCAGATCAAGGCCGGAATCGTATGCCTGAGAACTCGACACCGAAACGTCAGCGCGCTCACCGCGTCGACCCACGAGACCCGTTTGTCTACGACATCCGGGAGATGGGTCGCCAGCCGGGCACGATGCGTGAACATCGGCGTACTGTTCCCGCGCCTGCGGGGCTTGGACTTGATCTGATCGCAGTGCCGGAAGGTGCTCCGCTCGACGTCGATGTCCGGCTGGAAGCAGTGACCGAAGGTGTGCTCGTCACGGGCATGGTCACTGCACAGTTGGTCGGGGATTGCGGGCGGTGTCTCGAGCCGGTCAGCGAGCAGTTGGTCGTCGATTTCGTGGAGTTGTTCGCCTACCCGGACAGCACGACGGATGAGACGACCGATCAGGACGAGGTCCATCGGGTCGAGGACGACTACGTCGTCATCGAGCCGGTGGTGCGTGACGCCGTGGTGCTGGGCCTGCCCTTCGCGCCGCTGTGTCAGCCGGATTGTGGTGGCCTGTGCCCGGAATGCGGGCAGCGGGTCGACGATCTTCCGGCCGATCACACGCACGAAAAGCTTGACCCTCGATGGGCCGCATTGGCCGGGTTCGCTGAGCTAGACGCAGCACCTGACCAACTGCCCGACGAGACCCCAGACCAGTACTGACGAAGTTCAACTAAGGAGCAACCACCGTGGCCGTCCCGAAGCGGAAGATGTCGCGCAGTAACACCCGGGCCCGCCGGTCGCAGTGGAAGACGAGCGCTCCGACGCTCGTTGTCTGCCCGAACCGCGCGTGTGGCGAGATGAAGCTGCCGCACACGGCATGTGCAAACTGCGGGCAGTACGACGGCAAGCAGGTCCTCGGGGTCTGACCTCCGTTCGCGTGCCAAGTACCGACAAGCCGACCGACCAGCAACAGCTGGCCGATGTGCTTGGCGTCGAGATCGATGCCGAGCGGCTCCGGCGCGCGCTGACGCACCGGTCCTACGCCTACGAACACGGTGGACTACCTCACAACGAGCGGCTGGAGTTTCTCGGCGACGCGGTGCTCGGCATCGTTGTCACCGACACGCTGTTCCGGGCCCACCCTGATCTGGCCGAGGGCAAGCTGGCCAAGCTGCGCGCCTCCGTGGTCAACATGCGCGCGCTGGCCGAGATTGCGCGCGGCATCGGCCCGAACGGTTTGGGCGCGTACGTCTGGCTGGGGCGGGGCGAGGAGGCCACCGGTGGGCGGGACAAGTCCAG
>JBDTDN010000243.1:0-7131 GCA_039923055.1 Jatrophihabitantaceae bacterium | reverse complement strand
GCACCCCGATGAGATCGGTGCCTGACATCGCCATGGTGGCCGACCCGAACACCGGCATGCTCGTCGGTGAGACCCAGGCCTTCCCGGACGGCACGTACTACGACCAGTACCGCATTGGCGGGACGAGTCTGGCCTCGCCGTTGATGGCGGGTGTGCTGGCGGTTGCCGAGCAGTATTCACGGCATCCGCTCGGCTTCGTCAACCCGTTGTACTACGACTTGCTCGGAACGAACGGGGTCCACGACCTGAAGGCGCCGACCTCGCCCGTCTCGCAGGTCCGCACGAACTACGCGAACACACTCGACCGCTCGGCAGGCCTGACGTTCCAGCTGCAGACGATTGACGTGCAGAGCTCCACCCTGCATGACACGCGTGGGTACGACGACGAAACAGGTGTCGGGACGCCGAACGGCGAGGCCTTCTTCCAGGGCCTGGCCCGGGCGGCCAAGGGTCACTGATTCGCTCTGGTTTCACCGTGAATACCCCCTTCGCCACGCTCAGCCGTGGTGGAGGGGGTATTCACATTTCTTGCTGCCGCAGGTACCTCCCGAAGTGCGGAACGGTGAAAGCGATCCGACCGCGCTGGGCGGAGTACACCAACCCCTTCTTCAGCAGACCATCGCGAGCGGGAGACAGCGACTGCGGCGGGCGCCCCAACGATTCGGCAACCGCCGCCGTCGACACCGCGTCGTCCAACGCCACCGGATCAGCGACATCGGCCATCGCGCGCAGGTACTCGCGTTCAGCGGGTGTGGCCCTTTCGTAGCGGGAGCCGAAGAAGCCGACGGCCAGTTCAGCCTCGGCTTCGGGCGCCGCCACCGCGACGTCCGCGACGGTGATCGGCGAGCGTGGCGCGAGGTCCCACGCCGTCTTGCCGTACGCCTGAACGAAGTAGGGGTAGCCGCCGGTGGCCTCGTACATCGCGGCGAGCGCGTCCTGGTCGAAGGCCGCATCCTCATCCTGCGCCGGGCGTTGCAGTGCGGCATCGGCGGCGGTGCGGTCCAGTCGATCGATCCGTGCGTACCGGAACAGCCTTTCCGAATAGGACTTTGACGCCGACAGCACTGCGGGCAGATGGGGCAGTCCGGCACCGACGACGACCAGTGGCAGCCGCTGCTGAGAGACTTCGTGGCATGCGGCGCAGAGCGCAGAGACGTCATCGGCACCGAGGTCCTGCATCTCGTCGATGAAGATGGCGATGCCGTGCCCGCTGTCACCTGCCAGTCCCGCGACGTCCGTCAGCAACTCGACCAGATCGATCTCTATGTCGCCGGAGTCGGCGCGGCCGGCAACTACGGGGACGTCGATGCCAGGCTGCCAGCGGTCGCGCAGCTTGGCCGGCCTGCCAGTAGGCGTCCTGGGCTCGCGCTGGGCAAACGACTTCACCACGCCGAGCACATGGTCTGCCTCGGTCCGGTTCGGCTGGGCGAGTTCCCGCACCGCCAGGTGCAGCGCGGCGGCCAGTGGATGACGCAACGGCTGCTCGGGCCGGGCTTCGAGCTTGGCGGTCCCCCAGCCGCTGCGGACGGCCGCTGAGCGCATCGCGTTGAGCAGGACGGTCTTGCCGACGCCACGCAGGCCGGTCAGGACGATAGATCGCTCGGGCCGGGCGCGTGCCACCCGTTCCAGGACCACGTCGAAGCTGGTCAGCTCGCTGTCGCGGCCGGCCAGCTCGGGCGGTCGCTGGCCCGCGCCGGGAGCGTACGGATTACGGATCGGATCCATGATCGGACTGTATATGGGTATCTAGTGCTTGCAGCAGAGAAGCGAATACTCCACGATCGTGTCGGCAGGCTCAGGGCGCAGTCGGCAGGGTGAGGATGTCGGCGCCGTCGTCGGTGACGACCAGGGTGTGCTCCCACTGCGCCACCCACGAGCCGTCCCGCGTCAGAATCGTCCAGTCGTCGTCCCAGCTGTACCAGTCATGACCGCCGAGCGAGAGCATTGGTTCGATCGTGAACGTCATTCCCGCCTCGAGCAGGGTCGTAGCGCGGGGCTCGTCGTAGTGCAGGATCGTCGGCTTGGTGTGGAAGGACGGTCCGACGCCGTGCCCGGTGTAGTCCCGGATGACGCCGTAGTTGAAGCGGCGGGCATACGACTCGATCACCCGGCCGATCACCGATACTGGTCGGCCCGGGCGCACCGCCTTGATCCCACGCATCATCGCCTCATGCGTGCGTTCACCGAGTTCGCGCACCTCCTCCGACGGTGTCCCGGCGTAGAACGTCGCGCATGTGTCACCGTGGACGCCGTCGATGAACGCCGTGACGTCCACCTTCACCACGTCACCGTCCTGCAATTCGCGCGAGTCCGGGATGCCGTGGCAGATGACCTCATTCACCGACGTACAAAGGGACTTCGGGAAATCCTTGTAACCCAGGGTTGACGGATACGCACCCGCCTCGATCATGAACTCGTGCCCGATCTGGTCCAACTCGTCGGTGGTGACCCCCGGCGTAACGTGCCGGCCGACCTCGACGATCGCATCAGCGGCAACCCGGCCCGCGACTCGCATCCGGGCGATCGTGTCGGCGTCCTTGACCATCGGGTCATCACGGTCGGCGGGAGTGTCCGGCCAGGTACCGACGTAGTGCGGGCGCACGATCCAGGACGGGACAGCGCGACGCGGTGAGATCACGCCTGGGACGATCGGAGCGGCGATCGTAGTCATCGCACCATTGTGCCTCCGATGCGAGAGCGTGCTGTCCAACAGGTGGGCCACCGACTTCCCGCCGCTCAGACCTCCACGACCATCGGCATCAGCATCGGACGACGGCGGTAGGTCTTGTCCACCCAGCGCCCGACCGTCCGGCGCACCAGGTTCTTCAGCGCGCCGACATCTCGGGTTCCGTCGGCCAAGGCCTTTTCGACGACCTCGATCAGTTCGGCCGTGATCGGCGCGAGCGCGTCCGGGTCGTCGCTGAAGCCCCGAGCGGTGAGTTCCGGGCCATACACGACCTTGCCCACCTCCAGATCGACGGCGATCAGGATGGACAGGAAGCCGTCCTCGCCCAAGATGCGGCGGTCCTTCAGTGTCGCGTCACCGATGTCGCCGACCTCCAAGCCGTCGACGTAGACGTAGCCGACCGGGATCTTGCCGGTGATCGTGGCCAGCCCATCAACCAGATCGACCACCGTGCCGTCCTCGGCGAGCATGATCCGCTCGTCCGGGATGCCGCACGAACGGGCGATCGCGGCATGCGCGCGCAAATGCCGCCACTCGCCGTGCACCGGCATGTGGTTCCTCGGGCGGACCGCGTTGATCAGGTAGCGCAGTTCGCCGGCTGGTGCGTGACCGGACACGTGCACCAGCGCCATCGACCTGTGGATCACCGTGGCGCCGAGGCGGGACAGCCCATTGATGACCTCGCCGACCGACGTTTCGTTGCCGGGGATCAGCGAGGATGCCAGCAGGATCGTGTCGTCAGCGGAGATCCGCACTGTCTGGTGTTCGCGATTGGCCATCCGCGACAAGGCCGACAGCGGCTCACCCTGCGATCCGGTCGAAATGAGCATGACCCGGCGCGAAGGCAGTTCCTCGGCCGCCTTCAGCTCGATGAGGACGCCGTCCGGCACGTGCAGCAGCCCGAGTTCGCGCGCGATCTGCATGTTGCGGACCATCGAACGGCCGACGAGCGCGACCTGCCGCTGCGAGGTGACAGCAGCGTCCAGCACGCTCTGCACGCGGTGGACGTGCGAGGCGAAACAGGCCACGATGATGCGGCCCTTGGTCTTATGGATGACGTCCGCGACGACCTTGCCGACGTCCCGCTCGGACGGGATGAAGCCGGGCACCTCGGCGTTGGTCGAGTCGGCGAGCAGCAGGTCCACCCCGCGGTCACCGAGGCGGGAGAAGCCGGGCAGGTCGGTGAGCCGGTTGTCCAGCGGCGTCTGGTCCATCTTGAAGTCGCCGGTGTGCAGGACGGTCTGCTGACCCACGGTGATCGCGACGGCCATGGCATCCGGGATGGAGTGGTTGACGGCGTAGAACTCCAGGTTCCAGTCGCCGACCGTGACCTTCTCGCCCTCGATGACCTGGCGCAACTCCGGCTTGATGCGGTGCTGGCTGAGCTTGGATGCGACCAGCGCCAGCGTCAGCCGTGAGCCGATGATCGGGATGTCGCCGCGCTCACGCAGCAGGTACGGCAGTGCGCCGATGTGGTCCTCGTGACCATGGGTGAGCACGACTGCGTCGATGTCGTCGAGCCGGTCAGCAAAATAGGACCAGTCCGGAAGGGTGATGTCGATACCGGGCGAGTTGGTCTTGCCCAGCAGCATGCCGCAGTCGACGATCAGCAGCCGGTTCTTGCCCTTGCTCGCGCCGTATTCAAAGACGGTCATGTTGCGACCGATCTCCTTGATACCGCCGAGCGCCACCAGACGCAACGCGCCCGCGGCCAGTTTCGGAGGAGTGCCGAGGGTGCTCTTGCCTGGAGATGTCACAGGATCAGGCTAGCGGCTACTGGGTTACCGCAGTTCGGCACGCTACCGTCTGAGGATGTCTTCGATCGCGGCGTTGGACTCGGACCAGATCGGCAAGATCGGCATCGGCGCGATCGTGGCGTTCGTCGTGATCGGCGCGCTGCTGAGCATGGTGATCACCGCGATCGTCGGGCGGATCGTCATCCTGGTCGTGGTGGTGGCGCTCGGCGTGCTCGTGTGGCAACAGCGGACGAACATCCAAGATCACGTCAAGGACTGCAACCTGAAGATGACATTCGTCGGCATCCATATCGATGCCCCACAGAGCGTCCAGCAGCGCTGCCAGAACATACAGAAGAAGTAGCGCTCGCTCAGCCGGACGGAGTGTTCTTGCTGGCGCGGCGGACCCGAAGGTAGTGGAACGCCGCTGGGAGCAGGCCGATGACGACGACCACGATAACGGCGTAGTCGATGTAACCCTTCTTCTGCTGCACGAACTTGATGTGACCGAGGCGTTCCCCGAGCAGCAGCACACCGTCGGACCAGATCACGCCGCCGATGATGCTGTAGAGGAGGTAGAGCGGGAACTTCATCCTGCCGACGCCGGCCATCACCGTCGCCACCGTCCGCACGATCGGCACGAACCGGCCGACGATGATCGTCCACGACCCGAACCGCTCAAAGAAATGGTGGGACCGCTGCACATACTCCGGCCGGAAGAACCTCGAGTTCGGGCGATCGAAAACTTTAGGGCCAGCCGTGTAGCCGATCCAGTAGCCGACGACATTGCCGAGGATGGCCGCGATCGGGATGACGATCAAGAACGCGGTCAGCGATGTGTGGATCGTCTTGGTGGCGATCGAGATGCCGGCCGCGAACAGCAGTGTGTCACCAGGCAAGAAGAAACCGACGAGCAGGCCGCACTCCGCGAACAGGATCAGCGCCAGCACGAGCAGAGCAGATCCGCCGAGCAACTTATCCGGGCTGATCGGATTGGCGAGCAGATGCTGGGCAAGCTCGCCCGCGTACGGATGCATGGCTGCAGAGTCTACGGACGGCGTGGCCCGTGGTCGACGACCTACTCAGCGGGCGTACCAGGCGGCGAGCAGGTCGGCTTCGCGGTCCGCGGGTAGTCCCGGAGTGCGCGGTGCGGGTTGCCAGCCACCGGAAAGCGACCGCATCCAGGCCCAGGTATCGGCCACCGTCGCGGCGAGCGGGCGCCAACACAGACCGGCCACCTCGGCTTCCCTGCTGTCATGGGTGAACAGGCTCGGCGCGTCGGGCGACCACAGCGGGAGCTCGGTCCATGGCTCGACGCCCTGCCCGACCAACCAGTCATCGCCGACATAGGTGAACTGGGCATCCGAGCCGGTGGCGGCCTGGCACGCGGCCATGAGGTCCCCACGTGTATCCCTGGCCGTCGGCCCGCCCGTCTCGAACACGCCCGGCGCGCCCCGCAACGCGAAACGGGCAAGATCGCGCGCGTCGATGAGGGACACCACGTCCGCCGGTGAACCCGGCACGAGCACCTCCCCGCCACGCGCGACCCGCGCAATCCACCACGCCAGCCGGCCGACCGCGGAATCGCGCGGTCCGACAATGCAGCCGGCGCGCAGCACCGAGGTCCGATCGGCACCGAACGCACGGACCGCCGCCAGCTCGCAGCCGACCTTGAGCCAGCCGTACGCCTGCGCGTCGTCCATCGATGACGGGACGTCCGCGCGAGTGGCGTCCGAATCGCCTTCGTGCGGCCCGTCCGTGTGATAGTCAGTCGCATCGGGCCAACCGGGAAAGACGTTTATGGAGGACACGAACGAGTAACTGCCGCACGCCTGCGCAAGCAGCTCAGCGCTGTGCGCGACCTCGGCCGGGACGTAGCCGGAGGTGTCGATGACGACGTCGAAGTGTCGCCCGGCCAACTGCGCGAGATCCGCGGCGACAGTACGATCGCCGACCACGTGTGTGACACCGTCCGGCACTTCGCCAGAATGCCCGCGGCTGAAGATGGTGACGTCGGCGCCTAGCGCCTTCGCCTGGTCGACCACCGCCCGACCGAGGAAGACCGTTCCGCCCAACACCAGTACGTCCATGCCGTTCAGCCAAGCACAGCTGAATTCCATAACTTATTCATATCGGAACGCGATACGATCGCATCACGATATGGAAGCGATAGGCAGAGAGGCAGATGATCAGTGATGGTGCTAGGTGTGATCCTCATAGCCGTCTTGGTGGTGCCGCTGTTCCTCGTGATGCTGGCGTCGGACTACATCGGACTGCTCGGCATCGTCGGCGCCGTTCGCCTGGCGCGCTGCGACCACTGCGGACACTTTGGGCTGACCGCGGCCCGCGAGGAATTGCAGACGTGCGCGCGATGCCGACACGAGCGGTTGCTGCACCCGCTGGTCGCACTGCACCACGCACGCTGAGGCGCGCCCTGTAATCGGCGCGGGTCAGGTGCCGTACGGACGGATCTGGTAGTCACCAACGGTAGACACCACGAGCTTGCCGTCGCTGTCAACGACCTCCGCGCGCAGTTCGTAGGACACCTTGCCGTTGGCGGCTGCGGCCTTGATCTCGGCGACCTGCGCGGCGGTCAGCGTCGCCGAGGCCGACAGCCGACCCTTGCCCGGCGCGAGGAAATCGATCCGCATTCCCTTCACCAGCGGGTAATGCGTCGCGGTCGCATCGAAGCTGGCCATGTGCATCGCG
>JBDTDN010000242.1:0-5267 GCA_039923055.1 Jatrophihabitantaceae bacterium | reverse complement strand
CACGGCGTGCGGGAATGCTCCTTCGCGGCCTTCTTGGCCACCGATTCGAAGTCGCCGTCTCCCCAATCGCGCCGGGCAAAACCGAGCAGCACGAAGTCTGGGGGCAGTAGCCCGCGGTGTGCGAGGTCGTAGATCGCCGGGAGCAGCTTCTTGCGGGCCAGGTCACCGGTGACGCCGAAGACGACCATCGCGCACGGCTCGGGCACCCGTGGCAATCGCCGGTCCCGCGGATCGCGTAGCGGGTTGCCGGTCGTCCAAGCCGGTGTCCCGGGTGGTGCTTGTGGCGTCGGCATGTTCGGCACAGTGCCTGCGTCGAGGAACTCTGTGGTCATGCGCCCGCTGTGTCGAGTTGGTTCTGGACACTCTCGGTGAGCTTTCCGTAGGAGTCCTCGAACTTCTGCACGCCCTCGGCCTCCAGTACATCGATCACGTCGTCGTAGCCGATGCCCAGCGCGGCGAGGTCGGACAGCACCTTGCGGGCGTCGTCGTATGTGCCCGTGATCGCGTTGCCGCGAACCTTCCCGTGGTCGGCAACTGCGTTCAGTGTCGCCTCGGGCATGGTGTTGACCGTGTTCGGTGCGACCAGGTCGATGACATACATGGTGTCGTCGTAGGTGGGGTCCTTGACGCCGGTGGAGGCCCAGAGCGGGCGCTGGACATGTGCACCGGCAGCCGCCAGCGCCTTCCAGCGATCGGTCGCGAGGGCCGTCTCGAAGCGTTCGTACGCCAGCCGCGCGTTCGCGATCCCGGCCTTGCCGCGCACGGTCTTGGCCTGGTCGGTGCCGATCTTGTCCAGGCGCTTGTCGATCTCGGTGTCCACGCGGGAGACGAAGAAGGAGGCGACCGAGTGGATCGTCGACAGGTCGATGCCGGCCGCCTGTGCCTTTTCCAGGCCGGACATGTACGCGTCATGCACCTGGTCGTAGCGGTCAAGGCCGAAGATGAGCGTGACGTTCACATTGATGCCGAGCGCGGTCGCGGCTTCGATCGACGGGATACTGTTGCCGACGGCGGGGATCTTGATCAGCACGTTGGGCCGATCGACCAGCCACCACAGGCCCTTCGCCTCGGCAGTGGTCCGTTCGGTGTCGTTGGAAAGTCGAGGGTCGACCTCGATCGAGACCCTGCCGTCCTTGCCGTCGGTGCGATCGAAGATCGGCCGCAGCACGTCGCAGGCCCAGCGGATGTCGAAGGCCATCAGGTACCGGATCGCCCCGTCGACCGCGATCTGCCGGACGGCAAGATCACGCACCTGGTCGGTGTAGGCGTCACCCTTCTCCAGCGCCTTCTGGAAGATCGTCGGGTTGCTCGTCACGCCGACGACGTGCTTAGTGTCGGCGAGGTTCTGCAGGTTGCCGGTGCGCAGGCGCTCGCGGCTGATGTCGTCGAGCCAGATCGAAACGTCCTGCGCGGACAGGTCGGCCAGTGCGTCGCTCATATGGAACTCTCCCTAATTAGTGCCGGCGTGCTGAATGGCGCTGTGCGCCGCTGCCACGACATGATCGGTGGTGAAGCCGAACTGCTCGAAGAGCACGGCGCCGTCGGCGCTGGCCCCGAAGTGCTCGATGCTGACCATCTCACCGGCGTCGCCGACGATCTCGCGCCAACCCTGCTTGATGCCCGCCTCGATGCTGACCCGGGCACGGACGTTCGGCGGCAGGACCTGCTGACGGTACGCATCGGTCTGCGCGTCGAACCACTCCTGGCAGGGCATCGAGACGACTCGGGTCGGCGTGCCCTCGGCCTCGAGGCGTTCGCGGGCGGCGCGGGCGAGCGCGACCTCAGAACCGGTGGCGATGAGGATGACCTGCGGCTGGCCGGAACTCGCCTCGTCCAGCACATATGCGCCCATGTCGGCCTGGGCCGCCTTGGCGGGGTCCAAGACGGGAAGGTTCTGCCGCGAAAGCGCCAGAGCGACCGGGCGGTCGGTGTATTCGAGCGTGGCGCGCCAGCAGGCCGCAGTCTCGTTCGCATCGGCGGGCCGGACGACGTCCAGGCCGGGGATGGCGCGCAGCGCGGCGAGGTGCTCGACCGGCTGGTGGGTCGGGCCGTCGGCGCCGAGACCGACCGAGTCATGCGTCCATACGTAGATCGTCGGCAGCTTCATCAGCGCTGCCAGCCGAACCGGTGGCCGCATGTAGTCACTGAATACCAGGAACGTGCCGCCGTAGACGCGGGTACCGCCGTGCAGCGTGATGCCGTTCATGATCGAACCCATCGCGTGTTCGCGGATGCCGAAATGCAGCGTGCGCCCATACGGGCCGCCCGGCCACATCTTGGTTTGGCGGCTCGCCGGGACGAAGCTCGGCTCGCCGTCCATCGTCGTGTTGTTGCTCTCGGCCAGATCCGCCGAACCGCCCCAGAGCTCGGGCAGCACGTCCGCGAGGGCGGTCAGCACCTTGCCCGAGGCGGCCCGGGTGGATATCGAATTGGCCTTGCCGTCCTTCTCCATCGGGAACTTCGGTAGCGCATCGGTCCAACCGGCCGGGAGTTCGCGAGCGGTGAGCCGGGTCAGCAGCGCGGCACCGTCGGGGTTGGTCGCAGCCCATGCATCGAACGGCTCCTGCCACTGGGCGTGTGCTTGCCGCCCGCGCTCAACGACGTCCCGGGTGTGTGATAGGACTTCGGCATCAACCGCGAAGTGGACGTTCGGGTCGAAGCCGAGGATCTGCTTCGTGGCCCGGATCTCGTCCTCGCCCAACGCCGAGCCGTGGGCCGCTCCGCTGTTCTGCTTGTTCGGTGCGGGCCAGCCGATGATGGTGCGGACGGCGATCAGCGAGGGCTTGTCGGTCACAGCCTTGGCCGCCTCGATCGCCTCCTGGATCGCCACGACATCCTCACCAGAGTCGACGTACTGGGTGTGCCAGCCGTACGCGTCGTAGCGTTTGAGGACATCCTCGCTGAACGCCACGTTGGTGTCGTCCTCGATCGAGATGTGGTTGTCGTCCCAGAACATGATCAGGTTGCCGAGTTGTTGATGCCCCCCGAGGGAGGACGCTTCGCCGGAGACGCCCTCCTCCAGGCAGCCGTCGCCGCAGATGACGTAGATGTGGTGGTCGAACACGGACTCGCCGGGTGCGGCTTCCGGGTCGTACAGTCCACGCTCGCGTCGGGCAGCCATCGCCATCCCAACGCCGTTCGCGACGCCCTGACCGAGTGGGCCGGTAGTTGTTTCGATTCCAGCGGTGTGCCCGTGCTCAGGGTGGCCGGGGGTGCGCGAACCCCACGTCCGCAGCGACTGCAGGTCGGAAAGTTCCAGGCCGTAGCCGGACAGGAACAACTGGCAGTACTGGGTCAGGGAGGCGTGCCCGTTGGACAGGACGAACCGGTCACGGCCCACCCAGGTCGGATCGGTGGGGTCATGTCGCATGACGTGCTGGTAGAGCAGGTAGGCCAGTGGTGCCAGGCTCATCGCCGTCCCGGGGTGCCCGTTGCCGACCTTCTGCACTGCGTCCGCTGCCAGCAACCGTGCGGTGTCCACGGCCTTGGTGTCCAGGTCGGTCCACCAGTCCGGATGGGTCGTGATGACGTCCGGAGTGGTACTGGAATCGTTCTCGGCCACCGTAATCGGGTCCCTTCGCGTGGTAGCGGTCACGCAGCACACCTGCAACATGAAGCCTAGCCATACCTCCACCGCGTCGGCAGGCCGAGGGCCGTTACTCTTAGCTCGTGACGCAGACTCCGGTTGCGCCCGCCACGACGGGCCCGAGCCAGGTTCTGCCGACGCCGCATCCGGTGCCGGTCGTGCCACACGGTGCCCGCCCGAAGCCGGGCGGTCACCGCAGCAGATTCGCCGCGTACGTCGCGCTGACCAAGCCGCGCATCATCGAACTACTGCTCGTCACGACGTTGCCGTCGATGGTGCTCGCCGCAGGTGGGCTGCCCAAGTGGTGGGTAGCTTTGGTGACGATGCTCGGCGGCACGCTCGCCGCCGGCAGCGCGAATGCCTTGAACTGTTACCTGGACCGGGACATCGACGCGGTGATGCGTCGTACTGGACGCCGACCGCTGGCGCGCCATGAGGTATCACCGACCGGAGCGCTGATCTTCGGGCTGCTCCTGGGTGTCGTCGCGGTCTGCTCGATCGGCTTCATGACGAACTGGACGGCCGGGGCGCTGACGTTCGCCGCGATCGCGTTCTACGTCGTCGTCTACACGATGCTGCTCAAACGGCGCACCGCCCAGAATGTCGTGTGGGGCGGCGCGGCCGGCTGCATGCCGGTACTTATCGGGTGGACGGCGGTCACCGGTTCGTTCGCCTGGGCGCCGTTCGCCCTGTTCGCGGTCGTCTTCTTCTGGACGCCGCCGCACACCTGGGCGCTGGCGACACGCTACCGCGAGGACTATGCGCTGGCGGGCGTGCCGATGCTCCCGGTCGTGGCGACCCCGCTTCGCGTTGCACGCGAGATCACGATCTACACCTGGGTCACCGTCGCAGCGTCCCTGGCGCTCTGGCCGTTGGCAACCGGCTGGGTGTACGGCGTACTGGCGTGCATCGCCGGTGCAGTGTTGATCGTGGGCGCGCACCGACTGCTGGCGCAGACTGCTGCCGACCGCAATCCCAAGCCGATGCAGTTCTTCCACCTGTCCAACAGCTACCTGGCATTCGTATTCGTCGCGGTCGCCGTCGATACCTTCCTGCGCTGAACCCGGCCTGTTCGCCGCCTGCATAGGATCCACTCATGCCCCTCGTCCTGCTAGCCACCTGTTCAGAGCTACCCACGGGAGACGAGGACGCGGACGCGCTCGTCGAAGCATTGGACTCGGTCGGGGTCGATGCCCGCTGGCAGGTGTGGAACGACCCGGCGGCGAAGTGGGACGGCGGTCTGGTCGTCGTCCGGTCGACCTGGGATTACACCAGTGATCGTGCGGCGTTTCTGGAGTGGGCCAAGAGCGTGCCGCGGCTGGAGAACGCCGCGACGGTGATCGCCTGGAATTCGGACAAGGGCTACCTGCGGGATTTGGCGGACGTGGATGTTCCGGTCGTGCCGACGACGTGGGTCCTGCCAGGCGCCGACGTCGAGTTGCCGCAGACCGGTGACGTGGTGATCAAGCCGTCGGTCGGTGCAGGCTCGCGTGGCGCCGGGCGCTTCGGTCCGGATGCACGCGATGCCGCCCGCGAGCACGTGCGCGCGCTGCACGAGGCCGGTCGGTCGGTGCTGGTTCAGCCGTACCTGGACGGCATCGACACGGTGGGCGAGACCGCGCTGATCTACCTCGACGGAGTTTTCAGCCATGCTGTCGCCAAGGCGGCGATGCTCGCCCCG